>CAXNEG010000006.1:0-22298 GCA_964201305.1 Polaromonas sp. | reverse complement strand
CAGGAGAGATGCAGGATTTCTTTGATTTAAAAAATTGTCGCATAAAGATTTTAACTAAATCAAAGTGTTAGCAATTTTTTTGCTAGGTCGCTCACTACTGGTATTGACTCAATCCCAAGCAACTCTTCAGCAACAATTACCGGTATTGATAACAACGGCGGTGTTGCTGGTGGTCAAACCTTTCAGACCGGCGACGTGGTTGCAGGTGACCTGCTCCCTACTAGCCGTAGCAAAGTGATGGAACAAAGTCCGCTAATTTCGGAGAATAGCGGCTATGAAACAATCCAGATTTACCGATGAACAAATCATCGGCTTCCTCAAACAGGCTGACGCGGGCATGTCCGTCAAGGAACTTTGCCGGTCCGGTGGCTTTAGCCAACCAACCTTCTATAAGTGGCGCTCCCGCTTTGGCGGCATGGAGCCTTCCGACGCTGCCAAGCTTCGAGAGCTGGAAGCCGAGAACAACAAGCTCAAGAAGCTCCTTGCTGAAGCCCACCTTGATATTCATGCACTCAAGAGTGTGTTCTCTGTAAAGCGCTAGCCCCACAAGCCAAGCGCGAGGCGGTCAAGAAGATGGTGGAAGAACATCAACTTTCTGAACGCCGAGCATGCAGCCTTGTGGGGCTAAGCCGAGACAGTTACCGTAATCCGCCCCAGCCCGATCAGCTCACGCGTGATTTGGGTGAGCGCATTGTTGACATTGCCCACGTGCGCCGCAGGTTCGGCTACAGGCGTATCCATGATCTGCTGCGGCAAGAGTTTCCTGGTGTGAATCACAAACGTGTCTACCGGCTCTACAAGAATGCAAACTTAGCGGTGCGACGCCGCAAGAAAGTTAAGCGCCCAGCAAACGAGCGTGTGCCGCTTCAAATCGCACGCAAGGTCAACGATGTATGGAGCATGGACTTTGTGTCTGATAGTTTGTCCAATGGCAGACGAATCAAATGCCTCACTGTTGCCGATGACTTCAGTCACGAATGTGTTGATATTGCGGTGGACTTTGGAATCTCCGGACAATATGTCACTAGGCTTTTAGATCAGGCTGCAATTTTTAGGGGCTACCCAATTGCAGTTCGCACAGATAACGGTCCGGAATTCACAAGCCGAGCCTTCTTGGCTTGGACCACTTTGCATGGCATCCGCCACATTTTGATTCAACCTGGCAGGCCGATGCAAAACGGCTACATCGAGAGTTTCAATGGAAAGTTCAGAGACGAATGTTTGAATGAACAATGGTTTCAAAGCTTGTCACAAGCCAGGGATTGCATTGCTGAATGGCGCAAGGACTACAACGAAGTCAGGCCCCACAGCAGTCTGGGGAGGATTCCTCCCTCACAGTTCGCCCAGCAGCAGAGGATTCAAATCTTTGCCACTGATTCCAACAACAATCAATTTTTAGATTAACCTTGCAAAACCGGACTACTTCTTAATCAATGGTACGTCTCAAGGGGGCAGGTCACTTGAACGAGCATAAAAAATATTCAGCTTCCTAGGCCATTTCGAACAACTCAAAGAATGCTGTATTTGGATTGGTCTAGGTGCTTGCGCCGACAGAAAAGAAGGGCGCCGACCCTTTGATGATGTATTTTCGAAATGACCGAATTGGCCGAACATGGCGTGCACCCAATCACTTTGCTGGGCAAAAAACGTCGATGTCTAGCGCGGTTAAACGGATTAGAAACCAAACCAAATAAAGATAACTATGGGCTAGTTTATGGGCCGCACATCGCCTTGGACATGCGCAGCTTCATCGGTCGCAGTCAAACAGTGGCGATAGGCTTTTCCGAAAGCTGGTTTTGGGTGGTGGCGGGGGCTACTTGCGCTGCCAGACCCCAGACCGGCTCGACTGCAACGTCCTCTTTGCGAAGACGTTCCATGGAAAACGATGGGCATGGGCAGCAGCAAAGCACCACTTTGGACTCAACTTTACGGTAGTCCCCTGCCCACGGAGACACGCTGGATACTTTGGCGCAAGGTGTTCGTCACCTGGACCACGGCGGTATTCGCATCAATGCCGATGGCTAGGCGAAAGATGTTGACCGACGCTGCGGCTTGAACATCGGCATTAGAAAAATAACGGTAGTAATCAGAACGACCTTGGCAGGCCCAGTAGATGCTCTGCAACGTAGGAATAAATCAGGTTGGTAGAGATCGGGGCAACTTGGTACAGCCGTGTTTCACGAAACTTGCGCTCGACGTCGTATTCGCAAGCAAAGCCAAAACCACCGTGGGTTTGCAGGCAGACATTGGCCGCTTCCCATGACGCCTTGGCGGCGAGGTATTTTGCCATGTTGGACTCTGCGCCGCAGGGCTGCCCTGCGTCGAACAAGGCGCAAGCTTTGAAGCGCATGAGGTTGGCGGCTTCGGTCTCGATGTAGCTGTCGGCGATTGGGAATTGAATGCCTTGATTTTCACCAATCCGCCGGCCAAAGACTTCTCGATCGGTGGCGTAACGACGGGCGCGGTCAATGAACCAGTATGCGTCGCCAATACATTCGGCAGCGATCAATGTACGCTCGGCATTCAGACCATCGAGGATGTATTTGAAGCCTTTGCCTTCTTCACCGATCAGGTTCTCCGCCGGGATTTCCAGGTTGTCAAAAAAAACTTCGTTGGTCTCATGATTGACCATATTGCGAATCGGTTTCACGGTCATGCCGTGCCCGATGGCATCTTTCAGATTCACGATAAAGATCGACATGCCTTCGCTTTTGCGTGTGACCGCAGCCAACGGTGTGGTGCGGGCCAGCAAGATCATCAGATCCGAGTGTTGAATTCGCGAGATCCACACCTTTTGACCGTTGATGACGTAGCGGTCGCCTTTTTTGACGGCGATAGTTTTGAGCTGCGTGGTATCAGTGCCGGTACTGGGTTCGGTCACGGCCATTGATTGCAAGCGCAATTCGCCAGAGGCGATTTTGGGCAGGTACAGGTCTTTTTGAATCTTTGAGCCGTGCCGCAGCAGCGTGCCCATGTTATACATTTGACCGTGACATGAACCCGCATTGCCGCCGGAGAAGTTGATCTCTTCCATGATCACCGAGGCTTCGGCCAAACCGAGGCCAGAGCCGCCGTATTCAGTAGGAATCAGCGCGGCCAGCCAACCGGCCGCAGTCAGTGCGTTGACAAAATTTTCAGGGTAGCCGCGTTCGTGGTCGATTTGTTGCCAGTAGGCGGCGTCAAAGCCGCCGCACAGGGAGCGCATAGCCTCGCGAATTTCCTGGTGGGCGTCAGGGGCGGGAATGATAGTTTTCATATTGTCTCAATAACTGGATTCAGGAAAAGAGTGCTCAGTGCCAACTATGACACGAGTTTGGAGCCATCAAAAGAAGACGCTAACCACGCAGCCGATCAATAAATAGCCCAGGCGGGCGATGTACGACCGGCTTACCCTTCCTAGGTGGCTCAAGGCGTGTCACCCGCGCAAGCCACCGCTTCAGCAACATAAGCTCACGGTGAAATCCAGTATGCGCCTTACCTACCGCCCCGTGAATAAGGGCTTGCGCTTTTCTGCAAAAGCGCGCTGCGCTTCTTTCGAATCCTCACTGCGCGACAGTTGTACGGTAACCGACTGTTCGAAACGATAACCATCCCGCTGTGGCATGTTCTCGCAGACGTTGTATGACTGCTTGGCATAGCGCATGGCGAGCGGACTCTTGGCGGCAATGGTGGTAGCGATGCGCATAGCCTCGTTTATCAGCTGATCGCGCGGAACGCAGGCCACCAGAACACCGAGACGATACAACTCGGAGGCAGGAATACGCGAGCCGGTAAACAACAGATGACGGCCGAACGAGCGGCCCACCAGACGATTGAGCATGGCCGCGCCACCGGCGATGCCTACATCGATCTCGGGCATGGCAAAGACCGAATCATCGGACGCCAGCAGAATGTCACAGGCGGCCATGAGGCCAAAACCGGCGCCGAGCGCATAACCATTGACGGCAGCTATTACCGGCTTTTCGCATTCGCGAATCGAGTTGGCGTATTCACGCGCGAGTCGATTGAGACGCCAGTAATCGCCGGGCTTCTGCACCAGATTTACGCGCTGCTTGACATCGGCTCCGGCAGAAAAATACTTACCGGTACCGGTGAGGATGACGACACGCACATCGTCGCGATCATTGAAGGAGTCGAAGGCCTCAATCATCTGTTCTCGGAAAATCGAGTTCTGCGCATTGACGGGCGGGCGGTCCATAACTACAGTAGCAATGAAATCCTTGACGGTCACCTTAATGAAGATTTCGGTATTTTTCGCAGCGGTCATGAGGATTGTTCCTTCAATTTGAGCGCGCGTTCGCGCAACAGGTTTTTCTGGGGTTTGCCGCTGCCGGTCATGACGTCGTCAAAATTCTCGACCAACCAGACGTAACGCGGCACCTTAAAGCCGGAGATGCGCGCGCGCGCCCAGGCGATCAATTCGGTTTCGTCCATGGTGGCGTCACGCCGCAAAACGATAAAGGCAGCCGGTATTTCACCAAGGCGCTCATCGGGCACTGACACAACCTGTACTGCTGAAACAGCAGGATGACCCAGCAGCAGATCCTCGACTTCGGCCGGTGCGAGGTTTTCACCACCCACACGGATGACATCCTTGAGCCGGCCGATGAAACGCAGCTGTCCGCTGGCTTCGAGCACACCCAGATCACCGGTAGCCAGCCAACCCCGTTCATCGAGCACTGCGCGGGTGGCTTCGGGTAACTTGTAATAGCCCACCATCACGCTCGGGCCTTTGATGAAAATTTCAGCCGGTGCGCCTGGCGGCATCAACTCGCCGGATTGCGGATCGCGAATCTGCACCTGAACACCGGGCAGCGGCCACATCCGACCAGCAATGCGATCCTCAAGTGGATCGTCCCAGCGTGAAAAGGAAACGCCTGGCGAGGCTTCAGACAGACCGTACGAACAACACAGACCGGGAATGCCAAGGCGGTCGTAAATCTGACGCTGCACTTCGGGGCCGGCTGCAGCCTGGCCACCGCGCAGCATCAGGCCATGCACGCCGCCACAGGTATCGACCGACGCCAGCAGCTTGAGGAACATGGTGTCGTTGCCGGCCACCAGCTGGCAGCGTTCGCGGCGCAGCACGTCGATGGCGGCGTTCTCGTCAAACGCGGGAATGCTGATCAGGCAGGCTCCGGTGACCAGCGAACGTAAGATGCCGCCGGTACTGCCGGCAACATGAAAAAATGGTCGTGGGCTGAAATAACGGTCTTTGGCGCGCATGCCCAGCGCACCGGAACTGCCGCGTGCGTTGGTCAGCATGCCGGCCTGCGTGAGCATGACGCCCTTAGGCCGTGCCGTGCTGCCCGATGTGAACTGGACTAGGGAGATGCTGGAAGGCTTGGCCGTGCACACCGGCAGTGTGGCACTGCTAGTTTCGAGGCTATTGAAGTCTTTGGCCCAGGGTGGAAGTGTGCTTGCATCACCATCGACCATGAGGAAATGCCGCACCTTGGGCAGGCTGGGTCTCACTCGCTCCACCATGGCAGCCAGTTGTGCCGTCTGCAGACGCTCGCAATACACCAGTACGCTGACATCCGTGTAGTCGATGGCCCAGGCAAACTCCTCGTCCTTCCAACGGGTATTGAGAGCAACGACGGCTGCCCCAAGATGGGCAGCGGCGTACCAGGTGAGGACCCATTCGACTGAGTTACCCATACAGATGCCGATGTGGTCACCGGGGCGCACGCCAATCTGATGCAGGCCGGCTGCAACGCGCGCCGTAGCCTGTTCCAGTTCACGCCAGTTCAGGCGCCGCTCAAGGATCACCAGGGCTTCATCGCCGGGTTGAAGCTTGGCGCGCGCACCGAGCACTGCGGGCAGGGTGAGCAGGTGATCGAGTTCCGATCCGGTCAGTTCAGCAGGCATGACAGAGTTTGGGTTGAAATTCAAGGGCCCAGACGAACCTTTATTGCACCGGCATGTAGGGTTGGCCGCAGAACGCTGACTTGCCACCATCAAGGATCAGTTCGGTGCCATTCACATGCCTCGACTCATCGCCTGCGAGAAACAGAGCGGCGTTGGCAACATCGAGGGTGCTGGCGCTAAAGCCTTGAGGCGATGCGCGTGAGCGCAGAGCCATGAGTTCATCGACACGGTCGGCGCCGTAACGCTGCGCTAGCCGATGGGTAATCTCGGGCGTATCAACATGACCGGGCAAGACGCAATTGGAGCGGATGCCGCGCTCGGCAAACTCTAGCGCCACACCGCGACTGAGCGCGATCAGGCCAGCCTTGGCAGTCTGGTAAGCAAGCGCAGCCGTACCGGAAAAACGGATGCCAGCAATGCTGCCGATGTGCACGAACACACCGCTGCCCTGCTCTAGCATGGCCGGTAATGCGACCTTGCAGGCAAAAAATGCCGCGTTCAGATTCAGGCTGATGGTGTCGCGCCACTGTTCGGGTGAAATATCGAGCAGGCCGCCGCCACCACCACCGCCAATATTGTTCTGCACAATGTCTACCCGGCCGTAGGCTGACAGGCAGGCTGCAACGATCTGTTCATGGCCAGCAAGCGTCGATGCATCGGCTACCAACGTGGCGCAGGGTGCCCCGCTGGTCTGCAGCAGCACACGGGTTTCCTCGAGGGCTCTGGCATCACGATCAACCAGCAGCAGGCGCGCGCCTTCCTGTGCAAAGCGCAGGGCATTGGTGCGGCCGATACCCATGCCGGGGGCCGACGAACCGGCCCCGAGAATAATGGCCGCCTTGTACTGGAGACGACCATTCATTCGGCCTTAGCACCGGTGATTTCGATGATGCGTTTCCACTTGGTACGCTCCACCCGCAGGGCCTCGGCCAGGACCTCGGGACCGCCACCAACCGGCACAACATGATCTTCGGCAAAACGCGCGATCACGTCGGGGGTCTTGATGATCTGATTTAGAGCGGCGTTGAGTTTTTCGATGATGGCTGGCGGCGTGCCGCCAGTGGTGGCTATGTAGGACATCGACGAGGCCTCAAAGCCGGGTACGGTTTCGGCAATTGCCGGAATACTCGGCTCGGTCGGAATGCGCTGCGTGGTCGAAAGGCCGATAGCACGCAGGCGGCCGCTTTTGTAGTAGGGATGAAAGGCCGCGATCGAATCGATGGTGACCTGCACCTCACCGGCCAAGAGCGCAATGGCCGCCGGCGCGCTGCCTTTATAGGGCACGTGGGTCATGTTGACCCCGGTCATGGACTTGAGCAGTTCACCGGCGAGGTGGCTGGAGGCGCCGCTGCCGGTACTGGCGAAGTTGATGATGTTCGGATTGGCACGCGCGTAATCGATCAGTTCCTTGACGGTGTGCACCGGCAGCTTGGGGTTGACCACCAGCACATTGGGAATGCGGAACAGAAAAATCACCGGCGCCAGATCCTTCTCGGCATCGTAGGGCAAATCCTTGTATAGGAAGGGATTGGTGATCTGCGGGCCGGGCGTTCCGTACAGGATGGTGTAGCCATCGGCAGGCGCTTTGGCAACCACGGCAGCGCCAACCGAGCCGGCCATACCGGCTCGGTTTTCGATGAAAAAGCGTTGGCCAAGGATGCGCGAAAGATGTTCGGCCAGCACGCGTGCCTTGATGTCGGAGCCGCCCCCCGGTGCAAATGGCACTATGAAACGCACCGGCTTGGAAGGCCAAGCCTGCACCTGCGCCGGCGTCAATGTCTGCCCTTGGGCAGTGAAAAGCAGGGCCGGCGCAGCCAGCAACAGCGCCAGAGCCATGCGGCGCGTCCGCTTTGCAGTGGTCATCATACGGTCTTCCTTTTTATTTTTCATGGAGTGCGCCGTCGGGTCCATGCACTGACGAAATAAGGCTGCCGGCAACCGAGGCCTTCTTAATCACACAACGATCCACAGTGGTGTGGTCAACGAGCTAGCCTCCCCGCTTGAAGCACTGGACTTCACTGAATCTGGATGTTGGCGTCTTTGACCACCTTGCGCCAAAGATTGAGTTCAGACTCCAGATGACTGGCGAACTGCTCAGGCGTGCTGGTGAGTGGCTCAAAACCGCCTTTGAGCAATTGATCGCGCACCTCTGGCGTGCGAAGTATCGACATGACTTCGGCACTCAACTTGGTGATGATGGCTTTCGGCGTGCCAGCAGGCGCCACCAAGCCCAGCCAATTGCTCACTTCAAAACCTGGAACGCCCATGGCTTCGGCTAGCGGAGGTACTCCAACAGCCAGCGGCGAAGGTTTGAGGGTGGAAACGCCCAACGGTATCACCCGACCTGACGTGACATGAGGCATGATCGTGGGCAAACCAATCAACATCACTTGCACCGTTCCACTCAACAAGTCATTGACAGCTGGGGCTGCGCCCTTGTAAGGAATGTGCTGAATGTTGACGCCGACCTCGCGGTTAAAACGCTCCATCGCCAGGTGGCTGGCCGACCCATTACCCGAAGATGCATAGCTGAGGCCATCGGGCTTGGCCTTGGCCAAAGCAATCAACTCCTTGACAGACTTTACATTCAGGCTGGGGTGAACCACCATGATGCTACTGAGAGCGGCCGTCAGCCCAATCGGGGCAAAGTCTTTTTGTGTATCAAAGCGTACCTTGGACAAGTGCGGATTGACGGCAAGGATACCGGCAGTGCCGAGCATCAGCGTATAGCCGTCAGGCGCTGCACGAGCGGCCATTTCAGCTCCGATATTACCGCCAGCACCTGCACGGTTGTCAGAGACCACAGGTTGACCCAAACGCTCAGACAACTTGACACCGATGGCTCTTGCCAGCACATCGGTCGGACCGCCCGCCACAAAAGGGATGATGATGCGGATTTGTTGCTTGGGGTAGTCCCCCAAGCCAGACGCTTGCGCGAATATAGTGCCAGGAGTGGCCAGTGCAGCTGCGCCCAGCGTGATGATTTGACGGCGGCCCGTCATGCTGGGGGGCTTATTCACCGCGAATCCCGGCAGATTTAATCACGCGGGCCCATTTGGTTGATTCGGATTTCATATAGGCAGAAAACTCCTCTCGGGTTCGGGTATCGACAGTGAAGCCCTGCCGGGTCAACTCGTTTTTCACATCCGGATGGTTCAAAGCACGGTTGATCTCCGTATTAAGTTTGGTGAGGAGATCGAGCGGCATGTTGGGCGGGCCGAACAATCCAAACCATTGAGACACTTCGAACCCAGGCAGTCCGCCTTCTGAAAATGTCGGTGTATTGGGAGATGCTGCCGATCTTTGGGTACTGGTCACACCAAGAGCCTTGAGCTTGCCCGAGGCCACGTGCGGACCAGTGGTGGCCAAAGCACCAATGAGCAAGGGCACATGCCCGCCCAGTACATCGTTAATGGCTTGCCCCGCCCCCTTGTAGGGAATATGACCGATTTTGATACCGGCTTCCAGGTTCAACAGCTCTCCGGCCATGTGCGACGATGTGCCGTTTCCGTTGGAAGCAAAGTTGAGCTGACCCGGCTTGGACTTGGCGAGGGCAATCAACTCTTTGAGGCTTGATGCTGGCACTGATGGGTGTGCCACTAACACGTTGGGGATCACGATCATCATGGCCACCGGCGAGAAATCTTTGACCGCGTCATACCCCAGGTCCGCTTGCAGCAAAGGGTTGATGGAGTGTGTACTGGCTGTGCCCAGCACAAGGGTGTAGCCGTCTGGGGCCGATTTCATGGCGGCTTGCAAACCGATCACCCCGCTGCCTCCGGCACGGTTGTCCAAAATCACCTGCTGACCCAGTGACGCTGTCAGCTGAGTCCCCATGAGACGAACCACAGTGTCACCGGATCCACCCGCAACAAAAGGAATGATCACGCGAATGGGTTTGTTGGGAAAGGATTGCACGGCTGCAGACTGAGCCCAAACTGACGAGCAGGCCAGCAAAGCTGTACAAGCTACTGCCAAACCTACAGAGCGACAGATTTTTTGTGCCGCATGCATCGGCGGGGATTGGTATTCAAAGTGTTTTTTCACGAAACCTCCAAATGATAGAAGCGGGGATTGAGAACTCAGTGCCATCAAGGTGCCTTGAAGCCAAACCACCGTGCAGGTGAGTTCCATAACAGTTGGCGCAAATCTGCTGCGTCGGGAATCCATTGCTCCAGCAATTGACGCGTGGGGCCGTAATCTACCCTCTGCCCCAGGCGAACAAAGGGCCAATCAGACCCCCAAACGCAGTTTGCCAGAGTGTAGGCCTCGATCAGGGCATGCACAAACGGCTCACAATCCTGGTAGGGCCAGGCCAAGCGTGAATAACGAAATGCGCCGGACAATTTGACCACGGCTTGACCGCTGCGCCCGAGCGCCAAAACCGCTTGAAAACCCGGTTGATCCAAACCCCGGGTGACATCGGGGCAGCCGCAATGGTCTACCACTACGCGGATACCTGACGATCGCAAAATGGGCATCAACTTGAGCACTTCGTCATCATGAAAGTAAATTTGGGCAAACCACCCCATCTCTTTGATGCGGGCCAGCAATCGGCTGCCTTGAACACCTTCTAACGAGGTTGCCCCTGAAAAAAGTGTGTTGAATCTGGCGCCCACCACACCACCGTCGGCGAGTCGCTGCAATTGCTTGTCGGTGATGTCATGTCCGACCAAAGCCACGCCCTTGAAGCGTCCCCCTGAACCGGCGATCACTTCGAGCATGTAGCTGTTGTCGGTGGCATAACCAGCAAATGGATTGACCAAGAGGCCGTGTGTCATACCATGCGCACCCAGCACAGCGGAGAACTGTTCCCCGGTGCCGCACTCGTTGGGCTGAGGCACATACCCGATCGGATTGGTGAATGGAAACCGCTTCGGATCCAGGACGTGCGCATGGCAGTCTACCGCCCAAACGGGTGTGGCAAGGCTGGCACTCATCAGTCAGTTTTCCCTTTGAAAAGGGCGTCGTATTTGCTTTCGTAAGCATGGTAATTGAGCACATCGTACAAATCGGCACGGGTCTGCATGGCACCGATCATGGACTTGGCTGAGCCTTCGTGCTCAATGGCTTCATACACCCGCATGGCGGCGGCTGCCATGGCCCTCACCGCTGACAATGGATAGAGAGCAGCAGACACCCCTGCTTGTCCAAGCTCCGACAGGCTGAAGGAAGGCGTCATTGAAAATTCGGTGATATTGGCCAGTACCGAATGCGGTCGGCCTATCGCCTTCACAAACGCGCGATATTGATCAAGAGAGCTGCAGGCCTCGGCAAACACCATGTCAGCTCCGGCCTCCACATACGCACAAGCCCGGTCTAGGGCTGCTTGCAGCCCCTCGTTGGCCAATGAGTCCGTTCGCGCCACAATGAAAAACGATTCATCGGTGCGCGCGTCAACACACGATTTGACCCTGTCGACCATCTCGGCGGTGCTCACCAAGGCCTTATTGGGACGATGGCCACAGCGCTTCAAGACCATCTGATCTTCAATGTGCAGCGATGCCGCACCATCTTTGATAAGGCCCTTTACCAAACGGGCGATATTGAAGACTCCACCAAATCCCGTGTCAACGTCGACCATCAAAGGCAAATCACAGGCATCGGTGATTCGGCGCACGTCCTGTAAAACTTCGGTCATCGTGGTCAGTGCCAGATCAGGCAAACCATGTGAATGTGTGGCCATACCGCCACCGGCCAGATAAATTGCCTGGTGACCCGCCCGCTGTGCCAGCAAAGCGCAAAAAGGGTTGATGGTGCCTACAATGGGCAAGGGTTGGTGGGCTGCCAAAGCCGCGCGCAAGCGCTGACCAGGGGTACCAACGGGTGCAGGATGGTTTGCAGGCGCGACCAACATGATGCGTAGATGTCTCCAAGCAAAAGACTAAGTTTGCAGATTTTGCATTAGCTTTTTGTAATCTACAATCTAGTTGTGCATAGCGCAACAGTCCCTACGCTTCAGCTCTCGGCCGACGTCGATCTGCTTAGGGATAATGTGCATGCCGTCACACGAGCGTTACGAATCCTCGAAGCCTTTGAACCGCACGAACAAGGTGTTCGACTGACCGATTTGAGCGAACGCTTGGGCATGGAGAAGAGTACTGTCTTGCGAACCGCTCGCACTTTGGCACGCTCAGGCTACCTCACCCAACTCGCAGATGGTCGCTGGCGATTAGGACCAAGCGCCGGACTGATCGGGGTGCGTTATCAAACCGCTTTAGATGCCACCAACGACATAGACTCGGTATTGCGCCGCCTGGCCACTGACACCCACGAAACAGCGGCCTTCTTTGTCCAGGAACGCAACGACCGTATTTGTATCGCGCGAGTAGACCGTCCCAGTCTGAAACGAGATCACATTCGAATCGGCGAAAAACTGCCCTTGGATCGCGGGGCATCAGGCCATGTTTTGATGGCATTTTCAGGGGCTGTCGGTTCCTTTTTCGACACAGTTCGAAATAATGGGCACTACATTTCTATCGGGGAGAGAGATAGGCGAATGTCCAGCATTGCAGTGCCGGTTTTTGGCGTTGGCCACACACTCTATGGCGCTCTGTGCATATCCGGCACTGCCAAGAGACTCGGCCGCGCAGAACTGGCGATTCACTTCGCCACATTGCAAGAGTCGAGCCAAAATCTGTCCAAGGCATTGGCCAAAATCGCCTGGAGCCAACCCTTGCGCGCAAGCAACGCATGGCACCCGATACCATGAGGGGAAACGTCGACCTGGGCAACCATGAAATTCTTAAAAACCAGGTCGCTATTGCCTTGCAGGCCTTTGGGCACCTAGCCCGCGATGTTTTGGCGCTTTTATTTCAGGCTGGGAGTTACCGCCAGTGGTGCTGAGCCCAGCCGCTGCAATGGCAGTGACTGTCTCCACCAAGGCCACCTCACAATTGATAAATGGGATGCCCTGTATCCAAATTCCTGCTCGCCAGTGTGTGGAATAAGTCCGGTTTCGATTCAACTATTCACGGGTTTTTACCGTCGTCATGCTTAGCCGCCGTGAATTCACGACCAAACACGGGAGCACGCTTTTCAAAGAACGCAGCCAAGGCTTCTTGATGGTCTGCCGTATGGTGCGCTAGGCCCTGGAAGCGGCCAGCATAATCAAGCGCCTCATCTACCGTGCCGGTCCGGGCCTGTTGCAGCAACTGCTTAGTCCAACGCAGGACTTGAGCCGGGTTGCTGGCGATGCGCGCGGCCAGCGCCAGTGCCTCATCCAAAAGGGAATCAGGCGCAACTACACGTGAAACCAGGCCAATTCGTAAGGCTTCGTCCGCACCAATGGTGTCGCCCGTGAAGGCTAGCTCAGCAGCGCGCGACATGCCCACAACACGCGGCAACAGCCAACAACCACCATCACCCGGAATGATGCCAAGTTTGACGAAACTCTCGGCAAATTTCGCAGTACTGGACGCAATGCGGATGTCGCACATACAGGCAAGGTCGTTACCCGCGCCAATAGCCGCCCCATTGACGGCAGCAATGATCGGAACGACCAGCTTTTCGAACGCCCGCGGAATGCGCTGTATCCCCGACCGGTAGCGAGCCGAAATCTCTTCCGGCGTACCACCGAACATGCCCGTACGGTCCCGCATCTCGGCCACATTGCCACCAGAGCAAAAGGCAGTGCCTGCGCCGGTCAGCACGGCAGCGCGAATGGTCATGTCGGCATTAAGCTGGTCAAAAACCTGCTCGAAAGCGGCAAACACTTCCTCTCCGCTTAAAGCGTTGCGCGTGTCAGGGCGGTTTAGCGTAAGCAATGCAACTGGGCCGCGGACCTCTAGTAGTAGGGGGCTGTTATTCATGAGTACTTTCAAAAGACGATTGGTTGACTTGCCCAAGACGATCCCATCCTCAGCAAGCATGATTTTACCTAGGCAGACCATGCATCTACCTCGGTTAACACACCACATAACAAGTGACCCGTTCAATACCATGGCCGCTGTCCGCAAACTTAGCCGACATGAGCCCTCAAGCCGATTTGCGACTCCGACGATGTGCAACGCGAAATTTCCACGGCGGCGTACCGTTACCCCACTTTTTGGGGGGTGCGGCATGAACTCTGTTCGAGTGGTGTTTGCACAACTGCTGAGCTTTGTGCCGCTTGCTCACTTGGAACACCTCGACGACAAGCACCAAGCCAACCGATGGAATGGGACTTCACCGCATGAAGTCACTACATCTGTAGGGTCTATGCGCAACTTAAACGGGGCGAAGGTTTGCGAGACTTGAGTGCCTGAATTCACAAAATCTAAGCTCCACCACATCGGATTGCGCCACCGCATTACGAGACACACCCTGTCCGATACCAACGAAAACGCAGCAGCTAACTCTTCGAATCCTTGGTTCAGCGCCAGTGAATCTTCTTTATCAGGGCAAAGGACAATTTGAAGTTTAAGTCCAAGGACTGCCACCTCTTCGATCTCAGCAAGGGCATACACGCCGATCAGACGGTCCAATTGCTGACCGAAAAGTCCAGAAAAGCCCACCCTAGAGCAGTGAGAAGTGTCAAATTCTTCTTCGAAAAATGAAACTCGATCTGATGTTCGTGAGTAATCGGTTGAACATTACCGTGCTGACTATTGCTGACATTTGCAGGCACAGCGGGCAGATAGGATTGCTTTCAAATGGCTCCAGGAAAGCTTGATGTTCAAACACTTCGTTGGCAAATCGTTTAATGCGGTGACGTTCTAAATCTGGACAGCTGTTTGCTTGTGTCTGATTTCTTTGAAAGCTCAAAAGGGAGCGATATGATGAAATTGAGTTTTACGGCCATTGACGCTCACCAGCTCCAGGCCCATATCCTCAACTTTAAAACGAAATCTATATGACACGACTACTGGACAAAGTCAGCATCATCACCGGCGCAGCGCAGGGCATCGGCCTGGCCACTGCCCTCAAATTTGCAGCAGAAGGTGCTATCGTTGTTGTCTGTGACCTGCGGCAAGCGGGCGTGGATGCCGCCGTTGCGCAATGCAAGACCCTCGGGGCCCAGGCCATCGGTTGCCTAATGGATGTAACCGACCGCACGATGGTTGACGCGGTGGTCGCTCAGGTAAAAAACCAGTTTGGCCGCATCGATGTGCTGGTGAACAACGCCGGTATCACCAAGGACGCCCGGCTGCAAAAAATGACGATGGCGCAGTTTGATCAGGTCATCGACGTCAACCTGCGGGGCGTTTTCCACTGCGCGCAGTCGGTGGCAGACACCATGGTTGCGCAAGGCAGCGGCGTGATTCTCAACGCCAGCTCGGTGGTGGGTATTTACGGTAACTTCGGCCAGACCAACTACGCTGCCAGTAAATTCGGCGTCATCGGTTTCACCAAAACCTGGAGCCGAGAACTCGGCCCCAAGGGCGTGCGCGTGAACGCTATCGCACCCGGATTTATAGCCACCCCGATCCTTGACACAATTCCAGACAATTTGATGCAGGAGATGAAAGCCAGAGTGCCCCTCAAGCGCTTGGGTAAACCTGAAGAAATCGCCAACGTCTACGCCTTTCTGGCCAGTGACGAAGCCAGCTACATCAATGGCGCGGTGATCGAGGTGTCGGGCGGCATGACGGTTTGAGCGTGCATTCAAAAGCCCGTAAACGGCCATAATCCAATTCATGAGTTCTTTGCCTGCCCCAGACCGCCCCCGCCCCGAATCGCTCACTGACTTGTTTGTCTCCTTCACCCTGCTGGCCCTGCAGGGCTTTGGCGGGGTGATGGCGGTGGTACAGCGGGAATTTGTCGAAAAAAAACGCTGGCTGACCGCCGAGGAGTTCATTGAGGACTGGGCCGTGGCCCAGGTCATGCCTGGGCCCAATGTGATCAACCTGTCGCTGATCATTGGCGGTCGTTATTTTGGGCTCAAGGGCGCCATGGCGGCCTTGGCTGGCATGTTGGCGGCACCCCTGCTGATAGTGCTGGCTCTGGCCTTGATCTATGCGCAGTTTGCCAGCCGCCCGGAAGTTGCCGGCGCATTGCGCGGCATGGGTGCGGTAGCCGCCGGCCTGATTGGCGCAACTGCCCTCAAACTGACGAAAGCGCTCAAAACCAATGTGTTGGGCTGGCGCTGGTGTGCGACCTTTGGCCTGGTCAGTCTGGTGGCCATTGCCGCCTTGCGCGTGCCGCTGGTCTATGTGATTTTCGGGCTGGGCGGTCTGGCCTGCACCCTGGCTTATAGAAAGTTACAGCCATGAACGCGCCGCTGCAACTGGTCTTCGGTGCAGCCGAGTGGCTGGAATTTTTCTTTCACTACCTCTCGCTGTCACTGCTGGCCGTCGGTGGTGGGATTGCCACCATCCCAGAAATGCACCGTTTTTTGGTGGACAACAATCTATGGCTAACCGAGGCGCAGTTCAATGCGTCAATTGCCATTGCGCAAGCTGCGCCTGGGCCGAATATCCTGTTCATCGCACTGCTGGGCTGGAATGTCGGCCTCAACGCTGGCGGGTATCTGAGCGGCCTGTGGGGTATTTTTCTGGCCATGGCCGGCATGTTGATTCCCAGCACCTTGCTGACCTACAACGCAGCCCAATGGGGTCAACGCAACCGCGAACTGCGCAGCGTGCGCGCTTTCAAACAAGGCATGGCGCCCATCGTGGTCGGCCTGATCATGTCCACCAGCCTTATTCTGGCAACCGCCAGCGGTCGCTCGCTGGATCACTGGCCGCTGTGGTTGATGTCTGCCGTCACCGCTTTGATTTGCTGGCGCACCAAGCTGCACATCTTGTGGCTACTGACCGCCGGCGCCTTGATAGGCTGGTTCGGCTGGGTCTGATTTACTCAGATTGATTTAGCGGCGCTGGCGCAAAGCCTCGTACAGGCAGACGCCGCTGGCCACAGAAACATTCAGGCTTTCCACCGCGCCGTGCATGGGAATGCTGACGAGTTCGTCGCAGGTTTTGCGCGTGAGCTGGCGCATGCCCTCGCCTTCAGCACCCAACACCAAGGCCACCGGGCCCTTGAGGTCTACATCGTAAATAGTTTGGGGGGCATCGTCGCTGGTGCCTATGCACCAGATGTTGCGCTCCTTGAGCTCACCCAGCGTGCGCGCCAGGTTGGTCACCATGAAGTACGGCATGGTCTCGGCCGCGCCGCTGGCCACCTTGGCCACGGTGGCATTGATGCCGGCGGCATGGTCTTTGGGGGCGATCACGGCGTGCGCACCGGCACCGTCAGCCACGCGCAGGCAAGCGCCCAGGTTGTGCGGATCTGTCACGCCGTCCAGCACCAGCAACAGGGGCGCCGCCACGCCGCTGGCCTCCAACTGCTCCAGCAATTCATCGAGCGAGGTAATCTGGGCGACTGCATTGACACGCGCCACCACGCCCTGATGGCCGTGGCTACCGGCCATTTTGGCTAATCGTAAACCGTCAGACTCGATCAGCCGGACACCGGCCTCGCGGGCACGGTCGGTGAACTGGCGCATGCGCGCGTCTCGACGGGCGACATCGAAAAAAACTTCGAGTACCGATTGCGGTGCCGTTTTGATGCGCACGCCCACGGCATGAAAGCCAAACAAAACTTTGGGTGTTGAGGACATGGGCAATTATCGCCGGCCCGGGCGGGCGCTTCAGGCCGGCACCACCTGGCCGGCTTCGATGGTGATCTTGCGCTGGCAGCGCTCGGCGATGGCCTGGTCGTGGGTGACCAAAACCAGCGTGGTGCCCAGCTCCTGGTTCAATTCGAACATCAGCTGCATGACGGTCTCGCCGGTGGCGAAGTCCAGGCTGCCGGTGGGCTCATCCGCCAGTAAAACGGCGGGCTTGACCACAAAGGCGCGGGCCAGCGCCACGCGCTGCTGCTCGCCGCCGGACAGCACACGCGGGTAGTGGCCGAGCCGCTGCCCCAGCCCGACGCGTCCCAGCATTTCCGTGGCCTGCGCACGAGCGCCGCGCACACCCGACAATTCAAGCGGCAGCATCACGTTTTCAAGGGCACTCAAATTAGCCATGAGCTGAAAACTCTGAAAGACAAAACCGACCTTTTGCGCCCGCAGGGCAGCCCGGTCGTCTTCGTTCAGCGCAAAAATATCCTGACCCACCAGCCGCACAGTCCCTTCGCTCGGCGTGTCCAGACCGGCAATGATGGACAGCAAGGTACTTTTGCCCGAGCCGGAAGCCCCCACGATGGCGGCGGTTTCGCGTGCCGCGAGGGCGAAATGGATATCGCGCAAAATACGCAAGGTGCCGCTGGAGTCGGTAACGCTCTTGAAAACATGCTCGACGGAAATTATGGGCACTGCATCGGCCTCGGAACGCGCAACGGAACTCATTTCGAACATGACAGCCTTTTTGGAAAAAATACGCACTATTTGGCTCAGCACATGGGACTGTAACAAGCAGCGCTCCGGGCGCTGGCTGGCAGCCGAAAAGCCCCAAGCCGGCGGCGGATCGTTGCCCGGTTGCGTCTTGCAGGCGGTGCGGAGGTTGGCCCTGCTTTTTCTGCTGAGCGCCCTGCCCTGGGCGGCGCAAGCGCAATCATCGACATCGTCTGCGGCCACGGCTCCGCTTAGGCTGTTGGTGGTGGGGGACTCTTTAAGTGCTGAATACGGGCTGTCCCGTGGGACGGGATGGGTCGCTTTGATGCAAAAACGCATGCTCAGCGAGAAATCTGCCGTCACGGTGATCAATGCCAGCATCAGTGGCGACACCACCTCTGGCGGGCGTTCCCGCTTGCCAGGCCTGCTCAAGCAGCATCAGCCTCAAATCGTCATCATCGAGCTTGGCGGCAATGACGCGCTGCGCGGCCTGCCGATGGACATGACCGAACAAAACCTGATGGCCATGGCGCAGGCTGCCCAAAAAGCCGGCGCCCGCGTACTGCTGCTGGGCATGCAGGTACCCCCCAATTACGGCAGCGCCTACAGGGCCACATTTGAGGCCATGTACGTGAAGGTTGCCAAGGCCACGCAATCGCCGCTGGTACCGTTTTTCCTCAAGGGCGTCGCCGACACTGACAACGCCTTGCAATTTTTTCAAAGTGACCGGATTCACCCCAATGAGTCAGCCCATCCCATCATGCTGGCCAATGTTTGGCAAGAACTCAGAAAGCTTTTGAAGTGAGCGTGCAACTGATCTCCGCCGAACAGGCACTGACCGGGCTGGCGGAATTTTCCAGCGTCATCGACGCTCGCAGCGAGAGCGAGTACGCCGAAGACCATCTACCGGGCGCCGTCAACTGGCCCAGCCTGCGCGACGCCGAGCGTCATCTGGTCGGCACACAGTACAAGCAGGTTAACGCCTTCGAGGCTAAAAAAAAAGGCGCTGCCATGGTCGCGCGCAATGTGGCCGGACACATAGAGCGCGAGGTGCTCGATAAACCCAAAGACTGGAAACCGCTGGTCTACTGCTGGCGCGGCGGCAAACGCAGTGGCTCGCTGGCCTTGATCCTTGACCAGATCGGCTTCAAGGTGAGCTTGATCGAAGGCGGCTACAAGGCCTTTCGCGCCGCCATGGTCGCCGACCTGCCGCAGTTGTCAGAGCGATTGCATTTTGAAGTGGTGTGCGGCACCACGGGCTCGGGCAAAACGCGGTTTTTACAGGCCCTGGCAGCGCAGGGCGCGCAAGTGCTGGACCTGGAAGCCCTGGCCAACCACCGCAGCTCGGTGCTGGGCCTGATTCCCGGCCAAGCACAACCGACCCAAAAAGCTTTTGACACCCGCGTCTGGACGGCGCTGCAGGCCTTTGACACGGCGCGGCCTGTTTACATTGAAAGCGAAAGCAAGAAAGTCGGCAACGTGGTGGTGCCAGGCAGCCTGATGGCTGCCATGCGCCGCAGCCCTTGTTTGCACCTGCAGCTCACTGAAGAAGAGCGCGTCAAGCTGCTACTCGAGGACTATGATTTTTTTGTGCGCGATATCGAGTTTTTTTGCGAACGGCTGGATGCGCTGACCGAAGCTCGCGGCAAATCCGTGGTGGCCGAATGGCAGGCCCGATCCCGCGCGGGTGGCGTGGCCGGCGTGGTCAAAGACCTGCTGGTGCATCACTACGACCCGGTCTATCTGCAATCGATGCAGCGCAATTTCGAGCACTACGCCACAGCCCGTCCGCTGGCGCCGGCCGACCACAGCGTGCAGGCCATGCAGGCACTCGCCCAAACCCTGACCGGCGCTTGACGAAAAAAAACTGCAGGGCCCGAGGGCGCTGCAGTTTGTAAAAAAGAAATTTTTGATTCAGACAGTGGGCGTGGCTGGCGGTGCGTCTTGAGCACCTGGCTCGCCGGCTTCGTCGCTGCCTTCTGTGCCGTCTTCGGCTTCGTCAGGCTTGCCTTCAGCTTTGCGCTTAAGTTTGTCTTCTTTCTTGCGCTTTTTGGCGAGCTCTTTTTGGCGTTTTTCGTAAGAATAATTAGGTGTTGCCACAAAGTGCTTTCATGTTGGACAGCCCCAACTGTACTGCATCAGGCTGAGATCTTTGCAAGTGCTTGAGACAAGTCAGCTTGCAAGTCTGCCACTGATTCAAGGCCCACTGAAAAGCGTACCAAACCACCGCGGTGCGGCCATGGCGCGCTGCGGATGGATTGCACGTCATAGGGCGCACAAAGACTCATAGGCCCGGCCCAGCTGTAACCCAGCTTGAAGAGTTGCAGACTGTCGCAAAACAGGTCCACCTTTGCCTGGCTGATCTCCGGCTTGAAGATGGCGCTGAAAAGGCAGGCAGCGCCCGAACAGTCACGCTGCCAGGCTGCGTGCCCCGGCGAGCCGGCCAGGGCGGGATGTCGCACCTCGGCGACAACCGCTTGGGCCTGCATCCAGCCTGCGAGTGCGCGCGTGGCAGCGTCTTGTGCGTTGTAGCGCAATGCCATGCTGGGCAAGCCACGCAGCACGGCCTCGGCGTCATTGCCGGCCACGCCAAAACCCACCCGCATATGGCAATAAAGCAGTTGATGATGCAGCGCCTCATCCCGCGTGACCACCGAGCCCATCAGCACGTCGGCGCCGCCGCTGGGGTACTTGGTCAGCGCTTGGACAGAGATGTCGACGCCTAAATCAAAGGCATTGAAAGCCAGGCCCGCACCCCAGGTGTTGTCAAGCACGCTGACCACGCCCTGCGGATGCCGGTCTGTGTGCACGCGCACAACAGCCATCAGCGCCTTGATATCCGGAAACTCGAGCGTGATGGAGCCCGGCACTTCGAACCACACCAGCCGCGTTTGAATGCTTAGCTTTTGCGCAAGGTCCTTCGGGTTCATCGGGTCGTAATAGCGGTGGCTGATACCCCAGGCCTTCATTTCATGTTCGGCCAGCGTCTTGTTGGGGCCGTAAGCGTTGTCCGGGATCAAGAGCTCGTCACCGGCGCGCAGAAAAGCCATATTGACCAGCGACAAGGCCGCCAGACCGCTGGGCACCAAGCTGCAGAAGTGCCCGCCCTCGAGCGTGCTGATGCGCTCCTCGAGCGTAAATGTCGTCGGGGTGCCGGCAAGGCCGTAGGTATAGCCGGTTTTGTGTTTCCAGTCACGCTGGCGCAAAGCCGCGACATTCGGAAAAATCACCGTCGAAGCCCGGTGGACCGGGACGGTAACAGCTTCAAAACCAGCCGGTGGCTGGTAAGGGTGGTGAATGAGCTGGGTACTGAGGTCTTTCATGACCCCGATGTTACAGACCTTGGCGCAGGTTCAGACTTTCCACTTTTCAATCAGTTGCGTCGGCCGCAAAGCGTCATAGCCCTCAAAAGGCTGGTGAATCCAGGGGTTGGTGGCCAGATAGTCCACCGAATAGTCGGGCTGAAAGGTGGACACACCCTTGGTCCAGATGACGGCGCTGCGCAGCTCGGTGATGGGCTTGTAGTTGGTACGCAGTTGGTGAATCACGGCGTTGAGGGTGTGGCCGGTGTCGGCCAAGTCATCAACCAGCAAAACGCGGCCGGCAATCTCGCCCTTGGGCGTGGTGATAAAGCGGGCGATGTCCAGATTGCCCTGCAATGTGCCCGAATCTGCACGGTAAGAACTGGTGGACATGATGGCCAGAGGCTTGTCAAACACGCGCGAAAGGATGTCGCCGGGACGCATGCCGCCGCGCGCCAGACACAAAATGGTGTCGAACTCCCAGCCCGATTGGTAAATCTTGATCGCCAGTTTTTCGATCAGGTTGTGGTACTCGTCGTAGCTAACGTACAGATGTTTGCCGTCTTCAGTCAACATGAAATTCGTCCAATCAAAAAGAGCGGTTCAAAAAACGATGAAGGTGTTGCCAAAAATCAGGCCGCGTAGGGGTTACGCAGCAGGATGGTGTGGTCGCGGTCCGGGCTGGTCGAAACCATGTGAATCGGCACACCGGTGACTTCTTCAATCCGCTGCAAATAGCGCCGGGCGGCTGGCGGCAAGGCGGCGTAGTCGGTGACGCCGACCGTACTTTGCGTCCAGCCGGGCATATCCTCATAAATCGGCTTGCAACGGGCGATATCTTCAGCGCCCATGGGCAGGATGTCGGTGAT
>CAXNEG010000005.1:0-23072 GCA_964201305.1 Polaromonas sp. | reverse complement strand
GGCGCGGGCGACTACATCGTGGTGGAAGCCGATGAGTCCGACGCCTCCTTTCTCAATTTGTTGCCCGTGATGGCGGTGGTCACCAACATTGACGCCGACCACATGGAAACCTACGGCCATGATTTCAACCGGCTGAAAGCAGCGTTTGTAGATTTTCTGCACCGTATGCCTTTTTACGGCACGGCCATTTTGTGTTCGGATGATGCGGCCCTGCGCGAGATCATGCCGCAGGTGTCTTGCCCGATCACCCGCTACGGGCTGGGTGAAGAGGCTCAGGTGCGCGCCGTCAACCTGCGCCACGTCAACGGTCAGATGCATTTCACCGTGCAGCGGCGCAATGGCGTCACTTTTCCAGACCTGCCGCTGGTGCTGAACCTGCCAGGCGAGCACAACGTGCTCAATGCGCTGGCCGCCGTGGCCATTGCGGTCGAGCTCGATATTCCAGATGCAGCCGTGCAAAAAGCACTGGCAGAGTTTCGCGGCGTCGACCGGCGCTTCCAGTCCTATGGCCAAGTCAAACTCAAGTCTGGCGGCAGCTGCACCGTGATCGATGATTACGGTCATCACCCGGTCGAAATGGCGGCGACCTTGGCGGCAGCACGTGGTGCATTTCCCGGGCGCCGCCTGGTACTGGCCTTTCAGCCGCACCGCTACAGCCGTACCCGTGACTGCTTTGAAGACTTCATCAAAGTCATCGGTCTCGCTGATGCGGTGCTTTTGAGTGAGGTGTACGCCGCTGGCGAAGCGCCTGTTGTGGCGGCCACTGGTCGCGATCTGGTCCGCGCCTTGCGGGTGGCCGGCAAGCTTGAGCCGGTGTTTGTGGATGCCATCGATGCCATGCCGCAAGCGATTTTCGACAACGCACGTGATGGTGATGTGGTGATGTGCATGGGCGCCGGCTCCATCGGGCTGGTGCCCGCGAAGGTCGTGAGTTTGGGAGCTCAGCATGTCGGCTGATATGCGTAACCCGCAAGCCATGGGCAAAGTGGCCGTGCTGATGGGCGGTGTGTCGGCCGAGCGCGACATCTCGCTGATGACCGGCAATGGCGTGCTGACGGCCTTGTGTGCGCAGGGCGTCGATGCGCACGCTTTTGACCCGGCAGTACGTTCGCTCAGCGAGCTCAAGACGGAAGGTTTTACGCGCTGCTTCATTGCCCTGCATGGCCGCTTTGGTGAAGACGGCACGGTGCAGGGTGCACTTGAATTGCTGGGTATTCCCTACACCGGCTCCGGCGTCATGGCCTCGAGCATGTGCATAGACAAGGTCATGACCAAGCGCGTTTGGCTGGCTGATGGATTGTCAACCCCGCGCTATGTGCTGTTGCGCCGTGGCGCTTACACCGACGCCGATGTGGCGGCCGTGCCCGCTGCTTTGGGATTGCCGCTGATCGTAAAACCAGCGCGCGAAGGCTCGTCAATCGGGCTGAGCAAAGTGGTCGCGGTTGAGCACTTGAGCGCCGCTGTCGCGCTGGCCGCACAGCTGGACGCCGATGTGTTGTGCGAGCAGTTCATTGCTGGCGACGAAGTCACCTGCCCGGTGCTGGGCAGCGGCGAGCAAGCCAATGCCTTGCCCGTGATCCGGATTGTGGCGCCTGAAGGCAATTACGACTATCAGAATAAATACTTCACCGACACCACGCAGTACCTGGTGCCCTGCGGTTTGCCGGCTGGTGAAGAAGCCGCCATCCAGCAATTGGTGCTGGCGGCTTACCGCACGCTGAACTGCCGTGGTTGGGCGCGTGCAGACGTCATGATCGACGCGCTCACGCGCCAGCCCTATTTACTGGAAATCAACACATCACCCGGGATGACCAGTCATTCCCTGGTGCCGATGTCTGCCAAGGCTGCAGGTTTGAGCTATCAGGCGCTGTGCCTGAAGGTCTTGCAAAGTGCCGCGCTGGACTACCTGGTGCAAACGACTGCTGACCCTAGGTCAGGAGCGCGCCCATGAGACGCCCGGTGCCAGTTTTTAATCCGCCGCCGCTGCCGTTGGACATCCGGCTGATGAACAATGCCTCGGCAGTTTTGCTGGTGTTCTTGGCTGGCTTGGTACTGGCCGCGTTGCTGTCTTGGATGGGCCGCCAGAGCGTGTTCAGCCTGAAAGCAATTTACATCGACAACGAGCTGGTGCACAACAACGCAGTCACCTTGCGCGCTAACGTGGCCCCGAAGCTGGCAGGCAACTTTTTTTCAGTGGATTTGGCGCGCACACGTGCTGCTTTTGAGTCAATTCCCTGGGTTCGCCATGCGGTGGTACGACGCGAGTTTCCAGACCGTTTGCGCGTGCAGGTTCAAGAGCATCAGGCAGTGGCCTTCTGGGGCGACGAAGCGGACACGCGCCTGGTCAACAGCCAGGGCGAGGTGTTTGAAGTCAACCAGGGTGATGTGGAGGTCGATGACTTGCCGCTGCTCAACGGGCCCCAGGGCCAGGCTGCGCTGGTGCTGCAAGGCTATCGCTTGGTGACACCGCTTTTCGAAAAACTTGACACCAGTGTGAGCCTGCTGGAACTCACTGGCCGCGGCTCCTGGCGCGCCAGACTCGAAAGTGGTGCGGTCATCGAAATGGGGCAGGGCGAACCGGCCGACATCCAGGCGCGCATGCAGCGCTTTGTGGCCACGGTGAGTCAGACCTCGTCCAAGTTCGGACGGGACCTGGAGTCGGCAGATTTGCGTTATGAAAACGGCTATGCATTGAAGTTACGCGGCGTCACGACAGTCGGTGACGCGAAAAAAGACAGGAAATAAGGGTAGAAGAACTATGGCCAAAGAATACAAAGAACTGGTTGTCGGGCTCGACATCGGCACCAGCAAAGTGATGGTGGTGGTGGCCGAAGTGTTGCCGGGCGGCGAGCTCAAACTCGCTGGTCTGGGCATTGCGGCAAGCAACGGGCTCAAGCGCGGCGTCGTTGTCAACATCGACGCCACCGTGCAAAGCATCCAGCAGGCCTTGAAAGAGGCCGAGCTCATGGCCGATTGCAAGATCGGGCGGGTTTACACCGGCATCACAGGCAGCCATATTCGCGGTATCAACTCCAGCGGCATGGTCGCGGTCAAGGACAAGGAAGTCAGCCAGGCCGATGTGGCACGCGTGATTGAGACCGCCAAAGCCATCAATATTTCGACCGACCAGCGCCTGCTGCTGGTGGAGCCGCAGGAGTTTGTGATTGACGGACAGGACGTTCGCGAGCCGATTGGCATGAGTGGTATCCGGCTCGAGGCCAAAGTGCATATCGTCACAGGCGCGCAAAGTGCGGCCGAGAACATCATCAAGTGCGTGCGCCGCTGCGGCCTGGAAGTTGACCAGCTCATGCTCAACCCGCTGGCCTCCAGCTTGTCGGTGCTGACACAAGACGAGCGCGAACTCGGCGTGGCCATGGTCGATATCGGCGCCGGCACCACCGATGTAGCGATCTTTACCAACGGCGCGATCCGCCACACCGCCGTGATACCGATAGCCGGCGACTTGATCACCAGTGACATCGCCATGGCGCTGCGTACGCCGACCAAGGACGCCGAAGACATCAAGGTTGAAAACGGCTATGCCAAACAGCTGCTGGCCGATCCCGAGCGCCAGGTTGAAGTGCCGGGGCTGGGTGACCGCGGGCCGCGCATGCTCAGCCGCCAGGCGCTGGCCGGTGTGATCGAGCCACGCATCGAAGAAATATTTTCGCTGGTGCAACAGGTCATACGTGACTCCGGTTGCGAGGAAGTGCTGTCCTCAGGCATCGTTATCACGGGCGGCAGTGCTGTCATGCCGGGCATGGTCGAGCTGGGCGAAGACATCTTTTTAAAGCCGGTGCGACGCGGCATTCCGCGCTACTCCAGCGCGCTCTCCGACATGGTCGCGCAAGCGCGTGCAGCCACGGTGATGGGTCTGCTCGAAGAAGCCCGCATGGCCCGCATGCGTGGTTACAAGGTCTCGCAAAAAGCCGGAAGCGTGCACAACGCTTTCGGTCGGGTCAAAGACTGGCTGGTGGGGAATTTCTGATGAAAAAATTAGCTACTCAACGCTGTGCATCATCGTGCCCGACACATTCCGGCGGCGCTGACCCGCCTGGGTAATTTGCTCAGTCAAACGAATAAAAAAAGATCCCGAAAAATTAAGCAACTGCAACGAATACAGGAGGCTCTATGAGCATCGAAATGATTGAAACTGAAGAGTTCAACCAAGGCACCCAAATCAAGGTAATCGGCGTAGGCGGCGGCGGCGGCAATGCCGTTGAACACATGATCCAGTCCGGCGTGCAAGGCGTCGAGTTCATTTGCGCCAACACCGATGCGCAGGCGCTGGGCCGTGGCACGCCCCACAAAACTATTCAACTGGGCGGCAGTGGGCTGGGCGCTGGCAGCAAGCCTGACAAAGGTCGCGAAGCCGCTGAAATGGCGGTTGACGACATCCGTGAAGCGATTGCCGGCGCGCACATGCTGTTCATCACCGCCGGCATGGGCGGCGGTACCGGCACCGGTGCTGCGCCCGTGATTGCCCGTGTGGCCAAAGAGATGGGCATTTTGACGGTCGGCGTGATCACCAAGCCCTTCGACTTCGAAGGCCCAAAACGCATGAGTAACGCCGACAACGGTCTGGCCGAACTTGAAGCCAATGTGGACTCACTGATCGTCGTATTGAACGAAAAATTACTGGACGTGTTGGGCGATGACGTGACCCAAGACCAGGCCTTTGCCCACGCCAACGATGTGTTGAAAAACGCTGTCGGTGGTATCGCTGAAATCATCAATGTGCCAGGTCATGTGAACGTTGACTTTGAAGACGTGCGCACTGTCATGGGTGAGCCCGGCAAGGCCATGATGGGCACGGCCCTGTCCAGCGGCCCGGACCGCGCCCGCATCGCCGCTGAGCAGGCTGTGGCCTGCCCGCTGCTCGAAGGTATCGACCTGTCTGGCGCCAAAGGCGTGTTGGTGTTGATCACGGCGGCCAAGGGTTCGCTCAAGCTCAGCGAGTCCAAGATGGCCATGAACACGATTCGCGCTTACGCTTCTCCGGACGCGCACGTGATCTACGGCACGGCCTACGACGACACGCTGGGTGAGGAAATCCGCGTGACGGTGGTGGCCACCGGCCTGAGCCGTTTGCCGGTGCGCCGTGCGGCGCCGCCCTTGCAGGTGCTGCGCACCGGTACCGATAACCTGCCTGTGCTCAACGTTGCAGTGGGCCATATGATGCAGCCGGCCAGTTTCAGCGACAGCAGCACCAATGTGCAGTCGATCACTCCGGCGCAACCGGACTACGGCAACATGGCCACCCCGAGCGTGTGGCGCAACAACCGCACGCAAGCTGCAGCCAAAGTCGATGCGCTGGCTTCCGGCGGAATGGACGACCTGGACATACCGGCCTTTTTGCGCAAGCAGGCAGATTGATCGGTCCACCAAAGAACGCTGAGGCCCCAGGTCATTGCGCGAGCATGGTTCAAGCCATTTAAACTAAAACCATGCTCGCGCAAAGAACCCTCAAATCCCTGACCCGTGCGGTCGGTGTCGGCCTGCACAGCGGCCAGCGGGTGGAGCTCACGCTGCGCCCGGCTCCCGCCGACAACGGCATTGTGTTCAGGCGGGTTGATTTGCCGCAACCGGTGGACATTGCCGTTTCGGCACTGGCCGTCACCGACACGCGCTTGGCTTCGACCATCTCGGCCGGCAGCACCAAAGTGTTCACGGTCGAGCACCTGATGTCCGCATGTGCCGGCTTGGGCATTGACAATCTTTACATCGACATCACTGCCGAAGAAGTGCCTATTTTGGACGGCTCGGCGGCCTCCTTTGTGTTTCTTTTGCAGTCGGCCGGTATCGAGCTGCAGAAAACCCCGAAAAAATTTGTCCGTTTGCTGCAAGCCGTTGAGGTGCGCGAGGGCGAAGGCGCCGCCACCAAATGGGCGCGGCTGGCGCCTTACGATGGCTACAAGCTCAGTTTTGAAATCGATTTTGACCATCCGGCGGTGGATTCCACCGGCCAGCGGGTCGAGTTCGATATGGGTTCAGGTTCTTATGTGCGCGACATTGCGCGCGCCCGCACCTTCGGCTTCACCAAAGACGTCGAGATGATGCGTGCCAATGGCTTGGCCTTAGGTGGCGGTCTGGACAATGCCATCGTCATGGACGACTACAAGGTGCTTAACAACGAAGGCCTGCGCTACAACGACGAGTTCGTCAAACACAAGATCCTGGACGCCATGGGCGACTTGTTTTTGCTGGGCAAGCCCTTGCTGGCCGCCTACAGCGCCTTTCGCTCCGGTCATGCGCTGAACAACAAGCTGCTGCGCGCATTGCTGGCGCAGCCCGAATGCTATGAGCTTGTCAGTTTTGCAGACGAGCTTCAAGCGCCGCATGGCCTGGCCCGGCTGGCGCCAGCCTGGTAAGCAGCATGATCATTGTTCGTGGCCTGATTTATTTTTTATTGCTGACTGCCAGCGTGTGTTTCGCTTTGTACGCCACCACCGGCGACGTACGCTACAAGCGCTGGGGCCTGGTCACCCTTAAATGGACGGTGCTGGCGGGCTTGGGCTTTTTCGGCGTCTTGATTTTTGAGGGCGTCATCTAAGGGCAACTTGCGCCCGAACTTCGCCGCCCAAAGGGCGTGACCCAGCCTAGGCTAACGGCTACGCCCGTCCCGGTAACTTGTTCGGAGCTCGGCGCCCAATCCACCAGCCTGGGCCAAGCGCGCCATGGCCGGTCCGACGTGGGCATGTGTGATGGCCAGGCCCAGCGCATCAGCGGCATCTTTGCCAGGAAGTGCGGGCAACTTGAGCAGTCGCATCACCATTTCCTGCACCTCGGCTTTGCCGGCTTTGCCGTAGCCTGCGACGGCTTTTTTCATTTGCAAAGCGGTGTATTCGCTCACAGCCAGATCGCATGAGACCAGGGCGGTGAGGCAGGCGCCACGCGCCTGGCCCAGCAGCAAGGTGGCTTGCGGGTTGACATTGACAAAAACAATCTCCACCGAGGCGGCGTCAGGCTGGTAGCGCCCCACAACTTCACGAATGCCTTCATAAAGCACCTTGAGTCTGGCCGGCAGACCGGCTTGCACCATGTGCGCTGTTTTGATGGTGCCGCTGGCCACATAGCGCAGCGTCTGGCCTTCGACATCAATCACGCCAAAGCCGGCGATCTGCAGGCCCGGATCAATGCCCAGTATGCGCATGCTGTGGCTCATGGCAAGTCCACACTGCCCATGCGTGCCACGATGACGTTGGCGCGCGTGGACAGGTAGTCTGAATTCGGACGCGTTTCAAAATAGCGCGGGCGCGGCAACATCACGGCCAGTCGGGCTGCTTCATAGGGACTCAGGCGTGCCGCAGGCTTGCGAAAGTAATGCTGAGCGGCCGCCTCGGCACCAAACACGCCTTCACCCCATTCCACGCTGTTGAGGTAGATCTCCAAAATACGCTGCTTGTCGAGCAGCGTTTCGAGCAGCAAGGTCAGCACCAGTTCTTCGCCTTTGCGCAGCAAAGTTCGCTCACCCGATAAAAAAAGATTTTTGGCCAGTTGCTGCGTGATGGTGGAGCCGCCTACGATTTTGACCGGCTTGGCGGCCGGGCTCTGGGCTACGGCAGGTGCCGGTTTCTTGCCCTGGCGGGCGGCCTGGGCAGCTTGTTGATCGGCAATTTTTTGAGCGCGCCGCTGAGCCACGGCATTTTTTTCCCAGGCTTTTTCAAGCGCCTCCAGGTCCAGGCCGTCATGCTCGGTGAAGCTGGCGTCTTCAGAGGCGATGACGGCACGCTGCAAGTTGACGGAAATTTTGGCGTAAGGCGTCCATTGCTGGCGCCAGGGCAGCACCCCGGTGGTTTTGGTGATGCGGTAGATTTCCGAGCGTTCAAAGGCGGTGGATTCGGGCGCGATGACCGCCATCAGTGCGATGCGTGCGACAAAATAAAACTGCACGCCGGCCAGTGCCACCAGCGATAAAACCAGCAGCTGCAGCAAGGCGTGGCGCAGAACTTTCAGCGCAGCCATGATGGCGCCGGGCATGAGCCCGCAAACAGAGACAAGAAACTAGGCATCGGTGGTCAGCGGTGGAATTAAATCAGGGATCGACTTTTTTTGATTGTCGCGGTAAACGGTTGGCTATCGCGAGCTGTCACCGGGCCCTATGCGAGTTTGCAAAGTGTCGTCCCGCGCAAAGGTAAAGCGCGAGACCACCACAATTTGCTCGGCTTGGCGCAGCATGCCGGGGGTGAAGCGCTCAAAGGGTCCGGCCCGCGCGGCAATGCTTTGCGCTTGCCGGTCCAGCTGGGCATTGCCCGAGCTTTTCAGCACTTCGCTGGTCAGCAACTGGCCAGCCGAGTTGACAGTCAGCGCCAGGGTCAATTCGCCGTACAGTTTTTCGCCAGCATGAACTGGAAACGCAGCGGTGCCCAGCTGTTCAATTTTGCGCCGCAAGCGGTCGTAGTACGCCGCATAAGCTTCCTCCCGCGTGGCCGGGCTGATGTAGCGTTTTTGCGGCCGCTCGTTCTCCTGGCTGATGCGCTTGTCAATCTCGCCCAGAATGCTCAACAGCTGACGGCGTTTTTCTTCGCGTGCAGCGTCCGCAGGGTCTTTGGACAAGCGCGCTAATTCGGGGGGCGGCAGCTCGGCCAGTTGCTGCTTGACCTGGGTCAGCAACTGCATTTGTTGCGCCAGAAGTTTGTCTATTTCGCGCTGTGCGGTTTCAGCGGCTTGGCCCAGCTCAGTCTGCGCTGCTGTGGGCAGGGGTGAGCTGGCACGACCTTTGTCCAGTGTGCCGCCGCCGGCCAGGGAAAACTGTGCAATCGCTTTGGCCTTGTCGGGTTTGGCCTTGGTCTGGCTGTTGACCAGAATCACTTCCAGTGGAGCGTCTTCAAACAGCCGCTCAAAACGCACCGGGTCGGCCAGCCGCAAGGCCAGCAGCAGGCCATGCAAGGCCAGCGAAATGCCCAGCGCCAGTTGCAAAGTGCTGGGACGCTTCAAGTTCAGATGCTCCAGCCGGCCGCAGACATCAGACCACGGGGGCGTCGCCGGGCGCTTCAAGCCCGGGCTCGCTCATGTCCACTGCGATGGAGATAGGCCCGGCAGCCAGCTCTTCGCCGCCGTCGAGTTCGTCTTCCAGTTCTGCGTCTTCGGGCTCGGCGTCCAGCCGCTCGATCACCGTGCTGTGCACGTCCAGCGTGATCTGGTCAATCTCACCCAGGCGCACGCGCACCCGCGCGCCGCGCGGCAAGCCTTGCGCTCCGGCGGCCGGCAAGACCAGCGGCAGTTCGTCGGCGCGCACCAGGTTGTCCTTGAAAGCCGTTGCAGTGAGCTCGCTGATGCCGTTTTGCTGCAGGTACTTGAGCGTCCAGTAGCGTTCGATGCCGGCCTGAAAACCGTTGTAGGCGCTGTAGGCCGCGTCAAAGCTCGAGATGATGGCAAATAAATCGGTGTCCTTGGGTTTGAAGGGCGCCACCAGCGCAGCGGTGCGGCCGTTGCGCACGCAGGCGATCAGCTGCCACTGGTTGACCAGGTCCACATAACGGCGCAGTGGTGAAGTGCTCCAGGCATAACTTTTCACGCCCAGACCTGCATGCGGCAAAGCCCGCGTGCCCATGCGCACTTTGACGCCGGGCGCCATGCTGGCCTGGCTGCGGTAAATGCCCGGTACGCCGTGCTCGGCCAGCCACTCACCCCAGGTGCTGTTGGCCAGAATCATGGCCTCGGCCACGATCAGGTCCAGCGGTGCGCCGCGCTGGCGGGTGCTGATGTTGACTGTCTCGTCGCCCTGCGGTTCGCCGCCGCCCGGATTGTCGAGCTTGAAGTTGTAGTCGGGGCGGTTGAAGTTTTCGGGTTTGCCGCGCACCACTTCGCGCTGGGCTTTAAGCGTTTTAGCCAGCCTGTGTAAAAAGCTGAGCTCCACGCCCCAGGCCACATCAGAGGGCGCGGCGCCAGCGGCGGCGTCAGTGACTTCGGCTTCAAAAAAGGCTTCGTTGAACACCGCGTCGAGCTGGTCATGACGCAGGTTGCTGGCAATGGGCACCATTTCCAAGCGGGTCACGCTCTGGCTGATCGCCAAGGTGCTCTCGTCGATCGTGACATACAGCGACAGCGCCGGGCAGTTGCGCCCTTCTTGCAGGGTGTAGCTTTGCACCACTTCGTCGGGCAGCATGGTCAGCTTGTAACCCGGCATGTAGACGGTGGACAGACGGGCGCGGCCCAGCAGGTCGATGGCGCTGCCCGGCAGCACCGCCAGGCCGGGCGCGGCGATGTGAATGCCCAGAGTGACTGTGCCGCTGCCCAGACCCTGGACCGACAGCGCGTCGTCAATCTCGGTGGTGCTGGAATCATCAATGGAAAAAGCCCGCACATCGGCCAGCGGCAGTTCGTCCCTGGCGGCGGGCGCTTGCAAGGCCGGGAAGACCGTGCCCTTAGGAAAGTTCTCAAACAAAAAGCGCTTCCAGTGAAACTGGTAAGCCGAGGTGATGGCGCCTGCGCGTTGCAGCAAGTCCAGCGGCTGCAGGTGGCTGGCGCGTGCGGCCTCGACCACCGCTTTGTATTCGGCGCTGTTTTTGTCGGGCTTGAAAAGGATTTTGTAGAGCTGCTCACGCACGGGCGCCGGGCATTGGCCTAGGGCCAGTTCTTCGGCCCAGGCGCTGATTTGGGCGACCAGGCGTTTTTTCTTTTCAATGCCGGCCAGCGCCAGCTGCAAGATGTCAGCAGGCGCTTTCTTGAAGCGGCCCTTGCCGGCGCGCCGGAAGTAATGCGGCGCTTCAAACAGGCGAAACAGGGCGGCTGCCTGCTGCTCCAGGCTGGCGGCCTGGCTGGGGTCGGCGCTGAAGTAGTCGCGCGCCAGGTCGGCAAAGCTAAATTCTTCGTCGCTGGCAAACTCCCAGGCCAGGTCCAGGTCAATCTCCAGGCTCAGCATCTGACCGCGCGCCAACAGTTCGGCCGGTGCCGGTTTTTCAAATTTCAGCAGGGCGTTGGCCGCTTTGACCTTGACCCGCTTGCCCGAGTCGAGTTCGACCTGCAAAGAGGCGTCAGACTCGGACAGGATGCGACCGGCCAGAAACTTGCCGGCTTCTTCAAACAATGTGTGCATGGACTCAATTGTCCCATGGGCTTGTCGCCCCGCCGGGCCGCTTCAGACCAGCGCAAGAAAGCTCAGAACGCCAGCCAGATGCGTGTCAAAGTCGCTCAGGGCGTGGTCACCGTCCTCGAGCAGCTGGCCTTGCGAGCCGGTGTAGCGGGCGCTCATTTCGCACCAGTCCAGCAGCTCATCACCTTTGGCGATCAGGGTGTAAAACCGTTCCGGACGGCTCAGCGGGCCGGCGTCGAGTTCGCGCAGCTCCTGCACGAATTCGGGCTGGAAAAAGAAAGTTTCTTGCGGCGTGTGCCAGGCGCTTTGCACGCCGATGTGGCGGGCCAGGTCGCGGGCCGGCTGGACCGCCGGGTTCAGCAGGACAGCCGGGCAGCCTGTTCTGGCGGCGATCCAGGTGGCATAAAAGCCACCCAGCGAAGAGCCCACCACCGCCATGCTGGCCTGGGGCCAGCCGGCGATACCGGTCATCAGCATCGCCATGGCCTGGCGCGGCGAGGGCGGCAACTGCGGACACCACCAGTGCACGGCCGGGTGACGGGCTTGCACAGCAGCGGCCATTTTCACGGCCTTGGCAGAAAGCGGCGAAGAACGAAAGCCGTGTAAATACAGCAAATGGGTCACGGGCATGGCCGGATGTTAGCGCTGGCTGACGGATAATTCAGCCATGGCAGCCGTATTTGACAAACCTTCACTGTTGCGCCGCGTCGCCCCTTGGGTAGAGGGTTTCGACGGACCCCTGGCGTTTGCTGTGTTTTTGCTCGCCTCAGCAGGGCTGCTGATCATGTACTCCTCGGGCTATGACCACGGCACCCGCTTTGTGGACCACGGCCGCAATATGTTGGTTGCCGGCGCCATCATGTTCGTGGTGGCGCAAATACCGCCGCAGCGCCTGATGGCTTTTGCCGTGCCTTTGTATGTGGTGGGCGTTGCGCTTTTGGTGGCCGTGGCGGTGTTTGGCCTGACCAAAAAAGGGGCCAAGCGCTGGCTCAATCTGGGTGTGGTGATTCAGCCCAGTGAAATCATGAAGATCGCCATGCCACTCATGCTGGCCTGGTGGTTTCAAAAGCGCGAGGGCCAGCTGCGCCCGCTGGACTTTCTGGCGGCCATTTTTTTCCTGGCCTTGCCGGTGGGTCTGATCATGAAACAGCCCGATCTGGGTACTTCGCTACTGGTGCTGGCGGCGGGTCTGGCGGTGATATTTTTTGCCGGCCTGAGCTGGCGACTGATCGTGCCGCCCGTGCTCCTAGGCCTGGTGGGTGTGGCGCTGGTGATCTGGTTCGAGCCTCAATTGTGTGCTGACGGCATGCGTTGGCCGGTGCTGCATGACTACCAGCAGCAGCGTATTTGCACCTTGCTCGACCCTTCTCGCGACCCTTTGGGCAAGGGTTTTCACATCATCCAGGGCATGATCGCGATCGGCTCAGGCGGGTTTTTCGGCAAGGGCTTCATGGCCGGCACGCAGACCCATCTGGAGTTCATCCCGGAGCGCACCACGGACTTTATCTTTGCCGCCTACTCCGAAGAGTTCGGCTTGCTTGGCAATCTGATGCTGATCGGCGCATTTGTCTTTTTGATCCTGCGCGGCCTGGCGATTGCGCTGGAAGCGCCCACGCTGTTTGCCAGGCTACTGGCCGGCGCGGTGTCCATGATTTTCTTCACCTATGCCTTTGTCAACATGGGCATGGTCAGCGGTATCTTGCCGGTGGTCGGCGTGCCGCTGCCTTTCATCAGTTATGGCGGCACGGCGATGGTGACCTTGGGTCTGGCGCTGGGCATTTTGATGTCGATCGCCAAGTCCAAGCGGCTCATACAGTCCTGAGTTGCGCCGCAGGGCGTGGGCCTGGCGCAAGTCCTCAAACCCCCACGGACAAGGGCGACTGCCTACAATGCGTCCATGGTTTCACTCAAATCTTCCCTCAGTTCCCATCGTTCAAACGGCTTGCCTGCTCCGGGTGCCCGCCCGCATGCCGATGCCACTGCCGAGCGCCTGGCGATTGCCGACAAACTCCTGCTGGCCCCGTTCGGCCTGAGCGAGGCGCATTTGCGCCGCGCCCTCGGCGAGATTTCGGCGTACGGCGTGGACGACGCAGACCTTTACTTTCAGTACACCCGCAGCGAAGGTTGGAGCCTGGAAGAAGGCATTGTCAAAACCGGCTCCTTCAGCATCGACCAGGGCGTCGGCGTGCGCGCCGTCAGCGGCGAAAAAACGGCGTTTGCTTACTCGGACGATATTTCCGAAGCCTCCTTGCTTGATGCCGCCCGCACCGTGCGCACCATCTCGGCTGCCAACCGGGCCGGCCGTGTCAAAACCCCGACGCGCAAGGTCGCCGGCAGCCGTTCGCTTTACCGCGACATTGATCCGATTGCCACCCTGGGCAGCACCGCCAAGGTGAAGTTGCTGGAGCGGGTTGAAAAACTTGCCAAGGCCAAGGACCCGCGCATCGTGCAGGTCATGGCCGGCCTGGCCAGTGAATACGACGTGGTGCTGGTGGCACGTGCTGACGGCACACTGGCCGCTGATGTGCGGCCGCTGGTGCGCTTGAGTGTGACGGTGATTGCCGAGCAAAAAATCGCCGGTGTGGCCCGCCGGGAGGTTGGCTCGGGCGGCGGCGGCGGCCGCTTCGGCCTGGCTTACTTCGATGAAACGCAGATGAAGGCCTATGTGGATGACGCTGTCAAGGCGGCGCTCACTAACCTCGAAGCCCGGCCCGCCCCGGCCGGCGAGATGAGCGTGGTGCTCGGCCCCGGCTGGCCCGGCATCTTGCTGCACGAAGCCATTGGCCACGGGCTGGAGGGTGATTTCAACCGCAAGGGCTCCAGTGCCTTCGCCGGCCGTATCGGCCAGCGCGTCGCCGCCAAAGGCGTGACGGTGCTCGACGACGGCACGCTGGCCGAGCGCCGAGGCTCACTCAATGTCGACGATGAAGGCAATGCCAGCCAGCGTAATGTGTTGATCGAGGACGGTATTCTCAAGGGCTACATCCAGGACTCGCTCAATGCCCGCCTGATGGGCGTCAAACCCACTGGCAATGGCCGGCGTGAAAGTTATGCCCACATGCCGATGCCACGCATGACCAACACCTACATGCTGGGCGGTGACAAAGCCCCCGCTGAAATCATCGCCAGTATGAAAAAAGGTTTGTACGCCACCAATTTCGGCGGTGGCCAGGTTGACATCACCTCGGGTAAGTTTGTGTTCTCGGCCAGCCAGGCTTTCTGGGTTGAAAACGGCAAAATTTTGTACCCTGTCAAAGGCGCGACCATTGTGGGCAGCGGCCCCGAGGCGCTCAAGCGCGTGAGCCTGATCGGCAACGACATGGCGCTGGACAGTGGCGTGGGGACCTGCGGTAAAGAGGGTCAGAGCGTGCCGGTGGGCGTCGGCCAGCCGACCTTGCGCATCGATGCTTTGACCGTGGGCGGTACCGCCTGAGGCCCGACTTATGCGCTTGTGCTACATTGTCGGCATGAACTCAGTTGCTTTTTATTTCGCTTACTTTAGCTTCTCAAGCGCCACCGGCGGTAGAGAGATCCTTGCGTAAGCCCCCGAAACGCAGCTGAATCTTCAAAACCGCCGGACCCCCCGGCGGTTTTTTTTTGTGCATCCGATTCTTTAGTTCAACCTCAAGGAAGTCCGTCATGAATGCCCCCATCCAGACCACCAGCGAGAGCTGGTATGCCCGTCCCGTCGACAAAACCAGCCAGACCGACGACGAACGTATCAAGGACATCACCGTGCTTCCCCCACCAGAACATTTGATCCGCTTTTTCCCGATCAGCGCTACGCCGGTTGAGGCGCTGATCACCCAAACCCGCCAGAGCATCCACAACATCATGGCCGGCACCGACGACCGCTTGTTGTTGGTCATCGGCCCTTGTTCCATCCATGACCCGGCTGCCGCGCTGGAGTATGCGCGCCGCCTGGTCGAGCAAAGGCGCAGGTACGCCGGGACGCTGGAAATCGTAATGCGGGTCTATTTTGAAAAACCGCGTACCACAGTGGGCTGGAAAGGTCTGATCAACGACCCCTATTTGGACGAGAGCTACCGCATTGACGAAGGCCTGCGCATTGCCCGCCAGTTGCTCATTGACATCAACCGCTTGGGCCTGCCGGCCGGCAGCGAGTTTCTGGATGTGATTTCGCCGCAGTACATTGGTGACCTGATTTCCTGGGGCGCCATCGGTGCGCGCACCACCGAAAGCCAGGTGCACCGCGAGCTGGCTTCAGGTATTTCCGCGCCCATCGGTTTTAAAAATGGCACCGACGGCAACATCCGCATTGCCACTGACGCCATCCAGGCGGCGGCGCGTGGCCACCATTTTTTGTCGGTGCACAAAAACGGGCAGGTGGCGATTGTGCAAACCAAGGGCAATCGCGATTGCCATGTGATTTTGCGCGGCGGCAAGGCCCCTAACTATGACGCCGCCAGCGTAGCTGCCGCCTGCAAGGACCTGGACGCGGCTCAATTGCCGGCCACACTGATGGTCGATTGCAGCCATGCCAACAGCTCCAAGCAACACGAAAAGCAGCTCGAAGTGGCGCGCGACATAGGCGCGCAGTTGGCCGGCGGCTCCAAGCAGGTCTTTGGTCTGATGGTGGAGAGTCACCTCAACGCAGGCGCTCAGAAATTCACCCCTGGCAAAGACGACGCGAATGCCTTGACCTATGGCAAGAGCATCACCGACGCCTGTATCAGCTGGGAAGATTCATTGACGCTGCTCGAAGGTTTGTCACAAGCCGTGCTGGCACGCCGCGCGCGCTGATTCAAGCGACCAGTGCGGCCAGCAGTTTGCTGTGAATGTCGCCAAAGCCGCCGTTGCTCATGCACAGCAAGTGGTCCCCCGGCTGCACCGCGGCCTTGACTTGCGCCAGCACTGAGGCGATGTCGTCAGCCACCTGCGCGCGTGCACCCATAGGGCCCAGAGCGGCTCTGGCGTCCCAGTCCAGGCCGCCAGCATGGCAAAAAGCCAGGTCGGCTTGTTCCAGGCTCCATGGCAGCTGCGCCGTCATGGTGCCCAGCTTCATGGTGTTGCTGCGCGGCTCAAAGATCGCCAGGATGCGCGCTGAGCTCTGCCCTTGCGCATTCAATTGCCGCCGCAGGCCGTCAAGGGTGGTGTGGATCGCCGTCGGATGGTGTGCAAAGTCGTCATAGACCGTGATGTTGCCGCCTTCGCGCGTCAACACGCCACGCACTTCCATGCGGCGTTTGACGTTTTCAAAGTTGGACAAGGCCAGGGCTGCATCGGCCGGACGCACGCCCACATGCTCGGCTGCGGCGATGGCCGCAAGTGCATTGAGCTGATTGTGAACGCCGGTCAGAGACCAGCGAACCCGTGCGACTGTTTCACCGGCCTTGAGGACGGCAAAGTCATCGGGCTCGCCCTCGGCGCTGAAACCGCTTTGCGCACCAGCGCCTGCGGCGAAGCCGACTTGCTCGCTCCAGCAGCCCTGAGCCAGCACGCGGGCCAGGCTGTCTTGCCCGGCGTTGAACACCACCCGGCCCTGCGCAGGCACGGTACGCAGCAAATGATGAAACTGCCGCTCGATCGCCGCCAGATTGTCAAAAATGTCAGCGTGGTCAAACTCTAAGTTATTCAAAATGGCCGTGCGCGGGCGGTAGTGCACGAACTTGCTGCGCTTGTCAAAAAACGCGGTGTCGTACTCGTCGGCTTCAATCACGAAGACCGGGTTCGAGGCCTGGTTTGCCAGATTCCCCGCCGGGCCGCTCCAAGGGGAATCAGCCCCCTCGGGGGGCAGCGAACCACGCGAAGCGGGCAGCGTGGGGGCCCCTAAGCGGGCAGAAACGCCAAAATTCAGTGGCACGCCGCCGATTAGAAAGCCCGGTTGCAGGCCTGCCCTCTCCAGAATCCAGGTCAGCATGGCGGTGGTGGTGGTTTTACCGTGTGTGCCGGCCACGGCCAGCACATGGCGGCCCTGCAGCACGTGTTCGGCCAGCCACTGTGGGCCGCTGGTGTAGGGCAGGCCCTGGTTCAGGATGGCCTCCATCAGCGGGTAACGCGGGCTTCCATCGGGCAGACGCGCCCGTGAGACCACATTGCCAACGACGAACATATCGGGCGCAAAGCCGCTTTGGCTCAAGATCCCCGCGTCATAACCTTCGGTCAAGTCAATGCCCAGTTGCCGCAGCTGATCGCTCATGGGCGGGTAAACGCCGGTGTCGCAACCGGTGACCCGGTGGCCGGCCTCACGCGCCAAGGCCGCCAGACCACCCATGAAGGTGCCGCAGATTCCCAATATATGTATGTGCATGCAGCATTTTAGGCAGCCCCGGGATGCAAAAATGCAGCCATGCACGACTTTGAACCGCACAGCCTGAAGGACCAGATCGCCTCTGCCGCTGCCACCATGGTGGTGGAAGAGGGACTGGAGTACGGGCCGGCCAAGCGCCGCGCGGTCAAGCACTTGGGTTTGCCGGCCCGAACGGCTTTACCTGACAATGACCTGGTGGAAGCTGCTGTGCGCGACTACATCGCGCTGTTTTGCGCGGACACGCAGCCCGCCGAGTTGGCCGCGTTGCGCGAACTGGCGCTGCTCTGGATGCAGCGTATGGCCGAATTCAGGCCGTTTTTAGGCGGCGCGGTCTGGCGCGGCACAGCCACGCGTTTGTCTGATATTTACATCCAGCTGTTTTGCGATGACCCCAAGTCGGCTGAGATCGCCTTGATCGAGCACCAGGTGGACTACGAGCCGCGTACAGTCACCGGCTTCACTGGCGACAGTGTCGAGGCGCTGAGCATCCGAAGCCTGTGCAAGCCTTTGCAAGAGACCGTCGGCGTGCACCTGATGGTGTATGACCACGATGATTTGCGCGGCGCGCTGCGACCGGACGCCCGGGGCCTGTCACCGCGCGGAGATCTGGCTTCGGTGGCTCGTTTGCTGGCGGCTTTAGATTGAGTGCCAGCCTGCCGCTTGGGGATAATTTCATTTTTAAATGGCCAGGTTTTTGACTTCAGGAACAAACATGAGCTCACGCAGAAACTTGATGTACGCCGGTGCAGCGCTGAGCGCGGGTTTGGCTGGGGCCGGGGCTTTCTGGTGGCAGTCCGGCTCGCATGGCCGGAGCCCGGCGGCGCTGGCGGCAGATCCGTTCTGGGGACTGGCGCTGGAGACGCCCGACGGTGCACCGTTCAAAATCAGCAGCCTGGCTGGCGGGCCCTTGCTGCTCAATTTCTGGGCCACCTGGTGCCCGCCTTGCGTGGAGGAGTTGCCTTTGCTCAACCGTTTTCACCTGGCACAGCAGTCGCGTGGCTGGCGCGTGCTGGGCCTGGCGGTCGATCAGCCTAGCGCCGTGCGGACCTGGCTGGCCAAATCGCCGTTGGACTTTCCTGTTGCCATGGCCGGCCTGGGCGGCACCGAGCTGAGCAAAAGCATGGGCAATGTGAGTGGCGCCCTGCCTTTTTCGGTGGTTTTTTCGGCTTCGGGTGCCGTCTTGCAGCGGCGCATGGGCAAGCTCTCAGCCGACGATCTGGCGGCTTGGGCCCTTCTGGCTTGAGCCTTGGCTGACGGGTGGTCAATTCAAAGCAGTCACAAAAGTTACAAAACAGGCCTTAAATTGCGTTAAAGTTCAGCCCACGCTTCAACACATGGTGTTCGTGGCTTGGGTTTTGGCTGGTTTTGCTTCGCTCAGGGCGGGATGAAGCCCTCTGAAGTCAACTTCGGGGGATTTTGTAGACAGGTAAAATTGTCGAAAATTAAGCCCCAAAGACTGACAAAGACCGCATTAAAGACATTTTTATCCGATATCAGTGCTTTCGGAAGGGCGACCGAGACGCAGTTTGGCTGCCTCAGGGCTCGCACCCACCACCCAACAGGCCGGGCTCAACGCCTGGCTTATTTCCCCGGAGAACAGACATGGATTTACGCAAACTCAAGACGCTGATTGACCTGGTTTCAGACTCGAATGTGTCTGAGCTGGAAATCACCGAAGCCGAGGGCAAGGTCCGTATCGTCAAGGCCATGGGAGCTGCCCCCATGGTCATGCAAAGCCCCGTGATGAGCGCTACATCGCCGGCCGCTGCCCCCTTGGCACCTGCGCCCGCCCTTGCCGTTGCCCCGGCACCTGCACCCATGGACGACACGAACGCGGTCAAGTCGCCCATGGTGGGAACTTTTTACCGCAGTGCCAGCCCCGGCGCCAAGGCGTTTGTCGAAATCGGCAGCGTGGTCAAGGCCGGCGACACCATTTGCATCATTGAAGCCATGAAAATTCTCAACGAGATCGAGGCGGATAAGTCTGGCACCGTCACAGGCATCATGTGCGAAAACGGTGAGGCTGTGGAGTACGGACAGCCCATGCTGACCATCGAGTGATCCCCGCGCCATGTTCAAAAAGATTCTGATAGCCAACCGGGGCGAGATCGCCCTGCGGATTCAGCGCGCCTGCCGTGAGTTAGGCGTCAAGGCCGTGATGGTCTACTCTGAAGCGGACCGCGAAGCCAAGTACATCAAGCTGGCCGACGAATCGGTTTGCATCGGCCCTGCGCCTTCTGCACTGAGCTACCTCAACATGCCGGCCATCATTGCGGCGGCTGAGGTGACCGATGCCCAAGCCATTCACCCCGGTTACGGGTTTTTGAGCGAAAACGCCGACTTTGCCGAAAGGGTGGAGCGAAGCGGCTTCAAATTCATCGGCCCCTCGCCAGAGTCGATCCGCGTCATGGGTGACAAGGTGTCCGCCAAACAAGCCATGATCAAGGCCGGTGTGCCTTGCGTACCCGGTTCCGAAGGGGCTTTACCGGACGACTCCGTCATCATCAAGCGCACAGCCAAAACCATCGGCTACCCGGTCATCATCAAGGCCGCCGGTGGCGGCGGCGGGCGCGGCATGCGTGTCGTGCACACCGAGGCGGCCTTGATCAATGCGGTGCAAACCACCAAGGCCGAAGCCGGCGCTGCATTCGGCAACCCCGCCGTGTACATGGAAAAGTACCTGCAGAACCCGCGCCATGTCGAGATTCAGATCATGGCCGATCAGCATAAAAATGCGGTCTGGTTGGGAGAGCGTGACTGCTCTATGCAGCGGCGTCACCAAAAAGTGATTGAAGAGGCGCCGGCTCCCGGCATCCCGCGCAAGCTGATTGAAAAAATTGGAGAGCGTTGCGTGGCAGCCGTCAAGAAAATGAGCTACCGCGGCGCTGGCACCTTTGAGTTTTTGTACGAAGACGGTGAGTTTTATTTCATCGAAATGAACACCCGCGTGCAGGTCGAGCATCCGGTCACGGAATGGGTGACGGGCGTGGACATCGTCAAAACCCAGATCCAGGTGGCGGCCGGTGAAAAGCTGCCTTTCACGCAGCGCCAGGTCGAAATCAAAGGCCATGCCATCGAGTGCCGCATCAACGCTGAAGACCCTTACAAGTTTGTCCCATCGCCTGGCCGGGTCACCACCTGGCACATGCCTGGCGGCCCTGGCGTGCGCGTAGATTCGCATATTTATGCCAATTACTTCGTGCCGCCCAACTATGACTCCATGATCGGCAAGATCATCGTGCACGGTGACACGCGGGAACAGGCGCTGGCCCGCATGCGCACGGCACTGGCAGAAACTGCGGTTGAAGGCATCAATACCAACATTGCACTGCACCGCGAGCTGATGGTCGACCCCAAGTTCATGGATGGCGGCACCAATATTCATTACCTTGAAGAATGGTTGTCCAAGCGCCAGCGCTGAAGGCGAGCTGACTTTGCATGCGGCCCGGGTGTAACGCCAGGTGTGCGTGGGCTGTTTTTTTCACCCTTGCCTTTGTCAGGTTGTTACATGAGTCTTTATGAGTTGGTCTTGCTGGCGCCGGTGGACACGGTAGACACGCTCAGCGATGCGCTCGATGCCCTGAGTGCTTTGAGTGTTTCAGTTGAAGACGCCGATGCGCAAACCCCGGCCGAGCAGGCTTTGTTTGGCGAACCCGGCATGCCCCCGCCCAAAGCCGGCTGGGAGCGATCGCGTGTGGCAGCCTTGTTTGCTGACGAGACAGCAGCGCGCGAAGCGGCTGCGCTGCTGCAGGCGCAGGATTTTTTTGAGGGCTGTCACTTGGTGGCCATCAGCCCGGTGGCCGAGCAAGATTGGGTGCGCCTGACACAGTCGCAGTTTGCGCCTGTAGAGATCACGCCGGCGTTCTGGATCGTGCCGACCTGGCATGAGCCACCGGCCCAGGCCCGGCAGGTGATTCGCTTGGACCCGGGGCTGGCTTTTGGCACCGGCACGCACCCGACCACGCGCATGTGCCTGCGCTGGATCGCGGGCGGCCAGGCGGTGGGCCGGGTGCTCGACTACGGCTGCGGCTCAGGCATTTTGGCCATAGGTGCCGCTAAGTTCGGCGCGCTGGACATCGACGCCGTGGACATCGACGAGGCGGCGGTGCAGTCCACCTTGGCCAATGCCGAGGCCAACCACGTGCAACTCAAGGCCGGTCTGCCTGACCGTGCCCACGGGCAGTACCAGAGCGTGCTGGCCAACATACTGGCAACACCCTTGAAAGTACTCGCGCCCCTGCTGTGCGCGCATGTCGCGCCTGGCGGGCATTTGGTGCTGGCCGGTATTTTGGAGCGGCAGGCCGAGGAGCTTCAGGCCGCTTATGCACCGTACGCCGACTTGCGCGTGGCAGACAGCCAAGAAGGCTGGATCCTGATGACAGCGCGCTTGTGAGCAGGGCTGTCCCGACCCTTGTGTAAGCCCTACAATTCTCAGCAATGAGCTTGATCACCTGCTGCCCCACCTGCCGAACCATGTTTCAGGTCGAAACCGACCAGCTCAAGGTCTCCAATGGCTGGGTCCGTTGCGGCCAGTGCGATGGCGTGTTTGACGCTTCTGCCCATTTCCAGGTTCTCCCGCAAGCTGCCGCGACCGACTTGGCCCCCAACCCGGAAAGTCTTTACGAGCCCCCGGCCGCCGCGCCACAAGCCCTTAGCCCTGAGCCCCTGCCTGATCCGGCACCCACTGTTGCCGCTGCGCCCCGTGCGCCCGTGTCGGATGCCTTGTCTAGTTATCTGTCTTCGCCCAATGAAGAAGAATCTCACCAGGCATTGTCTCCGCCGGCCGCGCCGCGTGACAGCGATGCACGCCGCGCGCTTTATGGCCGGGAGCCCAAGAACCTGGTAATCACCGAAGCGCCACGCGGCCGCAAGGCCGAAGTCAGCTTTATCAACCCAGTACAAGCCCGCGTCAGTCGTTCGCGTCCTTGGTTGCGTTCTTTGGCTGCGCTGGTTCCGCTGGCTTTGCTCCTGTTGATCTTGGTGCAATTCATGCCCAATCAACGCGACGCTTTGGCCGCCCGTTACCCCGTCTTGTTGCCTGCCGTTGAGACTTTGTGCCTGCCGCTTAAATGCCAGGTCAGCCCGCCGCGCATCATTGAGGCCGTTGCCATTGACAGTTCGTCTTTCACCCAGGTCGGCCCTGACAGCTACAGACTGAATTTCGTTTTGCAAAACAAGCAATCCAGCGCGGTCGCCATGCCGGCGCTGGAAGTGACCTTGACGGGCATCGACGATAAGCCTCTGCTGCGCAAGATCGTGTTGCCCGCCGAGTTTGGCGCCCCCAGCGATTGGCTGTACAGCGCAAGCACCTTCACCGGCGCTTTCGATGTGCGCGCAGCTGGCCCAGGTGCTGCGTCGCCGCCGCCGCCCCTTGACCCGCCGGTAGCCGGTGAGCCCGTTGCCAAGGCGCCTGCCGAAGTCGAAAAATTAGCCGGCCCCTTGACAATCACCGGTTATCGTCTCTTAGCTTTTTATCCCTGAACCTAGAAAAAACATGTCCGCTTTGATTTGTGGCTCGCTGGCCTTTGACACCATCATGAGTTTTGAGGGCAGCTTTGCTGAGCAGATCATGCCCGAACAGTTGCACATTCTTAACGTTTCTTTTCTGGTTCCGACTCTGCGCCGCGAGTTCGGCGGCTGCGCCGGCAACATCGCTTACAGCCTGACCCAGCTGGGCGGTTCAGCCCTGCCAATGGCCACCGTAGGCAACGACGGCCAGGACTATGTGGCGCACCTTCGCAACAAGGGCATCAGCACCGAGTTCAT
>CAXNEG010000004.1:0-23807 GCA_964201305.1 Polaromonas sp. | reverse complement strand
GATCGCCGCAAAGCCATGCTCGAAGACATCGCCATCCTGACCGGCGGCAAAGTGATCGCTGAAGAAGTCGGCATGTCGCTCGAAAAAGTGACGCTGGCTGACCTCGGCTCGGCCAAGCGCATCGAAGTGGGCAAAGAAAACACCATCATCATCGACGGTGCCGGCGCTGCCGCTGACATCGAAGCACGTGTCAAGCAAGTGCGTGTGCAGATCGAAGAAGCCACCTCCGACTACGACCGCGAGAAGCTGCAAGAGCGCGTGGCCAAGTTGGCCGGCGGTGTGGCCGTCATCAAAGTGGGCGCCGCGACCGAAGTCGAAATGAAAGAAAAGAAAGCCCGCGTTGAAGACGCCCTGCACGCTACCCGCGCTGCTGTGGAAGAAGGCATCGTGGCTGGCGGCGGCGTGGCATTGCTGCGTGCCAAGCAAACGGCTGGCGCCATCAAAGGCGACAACGCTGACCAGGACGCCGGCATCAAGCTGGTGTTGAAAGCCATCGAAGCGCCTCTGCGCGAGATCGTTTACAACGCTGGTGGCGAAGCATCGGTGGTGGTGGCAGCAGTGTTGGCCGGCAAAGGCAACTACGGCTTCAACGCTGCCAACGACACCTATGGCGACATGATCGAAATGGGTATTTTGGACCCCACCAAAGTGACCCGCACTGCACTGCAAAACGCAGCGTCTGTGTCCAGCTTGATGCTGACCACCGAGTGCATGGTTGCTGAGTCTGCCAAAGACGACGCACCTGCCGGCGGCGGCATGGGCGGCGGCGACATGGGCGGCATGGGTGGTATGGGCGGCATGGGCATGTAATTGCCAGCCTCCCGGCTCCCGGCCTGACCTCAGTTCAGGCTGAAAGCAAAAACTCCCGCAGGGCTTGCCTTGCGGGAGTTTTTTTATGGGCAAGCTGTTTGTCGGGTTCCCAGCCAAACGGCACCGCGCCAAAAGTCAAAGACGGTGTTCTTTTTTCTCAAGCCTGCAGCCGCGCCAGCAAACCGGCGGTGGATGCGTCCAGGCCGCTGACATCGCCGCTGTGCAAGCGTGATTCAATGTCTTTGGCCAGCACCTTGCCCAGCTCGACGCCCCACTGGTCAAAACTGTTGATGCCCCAGACGGCACCGCTGACAAACACCCGGTGCTCTTGCAAAGCCAGCAGCGCGCCCAGGCTGGCGGGCGTCAGTTCATCCAGCAGCAAAAAGGTGCTGGGCCGGTTGCCCGCAAAGTGCTTGTGCCCGCCTTCGTCCGCTTGGCCCAGCATGAAGGCCTGGGCCTGCGCCAGCGCATTGGCCAGCAGCTTGTCGTGATGACCGGGTAAATGGTGCGCCGCTTTTTTCACGGCGACAAATTCCAGGGGCACCACATCGGTTCCCTGGTGCAGCATCTGAAAATAAGCATGTTGGCCGTTAGTCCCGGGTTCGCCCCAAAGTACGGGTGCCGTGCCAAAGGGCAGCGTCTGACCCTCACGGTCCACGTGCTTGCCGTTGCTCTCCATCTCGAGCTGCTGCAAATAAGCCGGCCAACGCCGCAAGGCGCTGTGATAAGGCGCAATGCTGCGGCTGGTGAAGCCATGAAAGTTGCGGTACCAGACATCCAGCAGACCCAGCCGCATCGGCAGATTGCGCTCAGCCGGCGCGCTGCAAAAATGCTGGTCCATGGCATGCGCGCCGGCCAGCATGTCTTTGAAAGCCGCCGCACCGATGCTGATGGCCAACGGCAGACCGATCGCAGACATCAGCGAATAGCGCCCGCCTATCCAGTCCCAAAAACCAAAGGTGGTGCTGATACCAAATGCACGAGCTGCCGCCACGTTGGTGGTGAGCGCGGCAAAGTGGCGCGCTGTGTGCGCGGGGGCTGCAGTACCCAGCTGCGCTTCAAACCAGCGCTTGGCTGAAAGCGCATTGCTCATGGTCTCGGTGGTGGTGAAGGTCTTGGAGGCCACCAGAAAAAGCGTCTTACCGGCGTCCAAGCGCGCCAGCAAACCAGCCAGCTCGTGGCCGTCCACGTTCGACACAAAATGCAGGCGCTTAGCCGGCATGGCAAATTCAGCCAAGGCCTGCACCGCCATCTGCGGCCCCAGGTCCGAGCCGCCAATGCCGATATTGACCACGTCGGTGATGGTTTCGTCGGCGCGCACTTGTTCGGCAAATGCCAGCATGGCGTTGAGTGTTTCGTGCACCTGCGTGAGCTCAGCGTCCCAGGGTCGCGCCGCTTCGCCCGCAGCGCGCGCCGGCTGGCGCAGCAAAAAGTGCATCACCGGGCGCTGCTCGGTGATGTTGATGGGCTGGCCTTCAAACATGGCGTCGCGCAGCGCCGTCACGCCGCACTGGCGGGCCAGGGTTTGCAGCAAGACCTCGGTGGGCGCATCGATCAGGTTTTTAGACAAGTCGGCAAACACATGCGGCGCCTGCTGGCTCAGGGTCTCAAAACGAGCCGGGTCGGCCGCAAAAGCCTGGCGCAGGTCAAAGGCCCTGGCGGGCTGCGCACCGCTGCCAAAGTGGACCTGCAACTGTGCCCATGCCGGCGTGTGGTCGCAGCGCGTGAGTCCGCTCATACGGCCAGCATCAGCTGATCGAGCTTGACGGCGTCTGCCCCAAAAGCGCGCAGGCCTTCGGCCAGTTTCTCGGTGGCCATGGCGTCTTGATTGAGCGCAAAGCGAAAACCTGCTTCGTCAAACTGCACAGGCTGGAGGTCCATTTGTTGGGCGTCCTGCGCGCTCAGGGCACGCTCCAGCGGCGCTTGGCTGACCGCCAGTTGCGCCAGCAGCTCCGGGCTGATGGTCAGCAAGTCACAACCGGCCAGCGCTGTGATCTGGCCGATATTACGAAAGCTCGCGCCCATGACTTCGGTGGCAATGCCGAATTTTTTGTAATGGTTATAGATCTCGCGCACCGACTGCACGCCGGGGTCATTGGCGCCGGCCTTGTCAGCCTCGACCCACGCAGCGCCCGCAGATTTTTTGTACCAGTCGTAAATGCGCCCTACAAAAGGCGATATCAGCTGCACTTGGGCCTGGCCGCAAGCGACCGCCTGACAAAAAGAAAATAGCAGCGTGAGGTTGGTGCGAATACCGCGGCGCTCCAGTTCTTGGGCAGCGACGATGCCCTCCCAGGTGGCCGCCACCTTGATGAGCACGCGCTCCGCGGCAATGCCTTCGGCCTTGTACAGCGCAATCAAACGCTCTCCCCGGGCCAGGGTTGCGGCGCTGTCAAAGCTCAGGCGGGCATCTACCTCGGTCGACACCCTGCCGGGAATCAGCGACAAAATTTCGCAGCCAAAACGCACCAGCAGGCGGTCCATCACTTCGTCCAAAGGCTTGCCGCGAAAGCGCGTGACCAACTCTTGCATCAGCGGTTGGTAGTCGGCTTTTTGCACCGCCTTGAGGATCAGCGAAGGGTTGGTCGTGGCGTCTTGCGGCTGGAACTGACCGAGCTGTTTGAAGTCGCCGGTGTCGGCCACCACCGTGGTCAGTTGTTTGAGCGCGTCGAGTTGGTTCATGGTCTGATTATGCGGGTCGGCCTTGAGGGCGCGGCCCATGGCATACGCAAATGGATAGGTCATTTAAATTTTACGGTAATTTGATTACTTACCTTGGCGACACGATCCATCAGAGGCAGGCAAACCCTTTGCATTCGCCCCATAGGCCACTCCGGCCAATAATTGCATCTTAAACATCACGCCATGATGGAACTAAGTTACCATACCTGTACCTTCTTTTTTGATGTGCATTGGCACGGTGAACAACCCCATGAGTTTTGACCTCGTCTTGTTTGGCGGCACCGGCGACCTGGCCTGGCGCAAATTGATGCCGGCTTTGTTTCAGGCTTTTCGCCACGGCTCCTTGCCCGCCGGCGGCCGCATCATTGGCGTGGCGCGTGACGATCTGTCTGACGACGCCTACCGCGACTTCATCCAAGCCCGCTTTGATGAAGTTGAGCTCGACAAGCGTCCGAGTCAGGAAGAATTTGCACGCTTTGCCGCCAGGCTTAATTACCTGCGCCTGGACGTCACAAAGCCCGAAGATTTCGCCCGACTCGCTGAGATGATCAAGGCCCGCCAGGCTGACACAGTGGTCATGTACGTGGCCACGGCGCCCGGCTTGTTCACCTCTGTGGTCGAGCAGATCGCCGCCGCCGGGCTGAACGGCCCGGCCACCCGCATGGTGCTTGAAAAGCCGCTGGGCCACGACCTGGCCTCCAACCGCGCCATCAACGAAGCCGTGCGCCGCGTGCTCAGCGAAAAGCAGGTCTTTCGCATTGATCATTACCTGGGCAAGCCCTCGGTGCAAAACCTGTTTGCGCTGCGTTTTGGCAATGCACTGTTTGAACCCTTATGGCGGCGCGAGAACATTGCCAACATCCAAATCACCATGTCTGAAGACCTGGGCGTTGAAAAGCGCGGCGCCTTTTACGACCATACCGGCGCGCTGCGCGACATGGTGCAAAACCACGCCTTGCAGCTGCTTTGCGCCATCGGCATGGAGCCGCCCATCAACGCCCATGCCGACGCCATACGCGACGAAAAGCTCAAGGTTTTGCGCGCCCTCAAACCCTGGACACCAGAGACCTTGCAGCAACACGTGGTGCGTGGCCAGTACGCCGCCGGAAGCAGCAACGGCGCAGCAGTGCCGGCGTACACGCGTGAGCCCGGCGTAGCGCCCAACAGCCAGACCGAAACCTTTGTCGCCCTGCGCGCCGAAATCGCCAACTGGCGCTGGGCCGGCGTGCCTTTTTACATACGCACCGGCAAACGCCTGGCCACCCGTGATGCGCGTATCGTGGTCAACTTCCGGCCGACACCTCACGCGATTTTCAGCACGCCGGCAGGCGCGGCCAACCGGCTGGTCATCAACCTGCAGCCCAAAGACGGGCTTGAACTGCACCTGCTGGCGCAAGGCGCCGACAAACGGCTGGCCAGCGGCCAGCGCAGTAGCACCCAACTGGCGCCCGTACAGCTTGATTTGGACTTTGACAAACGCTTTGGCTCTGAACGCGTGGGTGCCTATGAACGCCTCTTGCTCGACGTCATCGAAGGCCGTTTGAACCTGTTTGTGCGCAGCGACGAGCAAGAAGAAGCATGGCGCTGGGTCGAACCCATTTTGGACGCCTGGCGACAGGACAGCCAAGGCCCACACCCCTACGCCGCCGGCAGCTGGGGCCCGAGCGCGTCCAGCGCCATGATCGCGCGAGACGGTTTTTTCTGGAGCGAGGAATGTTAGACCGCATCAAAGCTTGCCTGCCTTCGCTGGCCCCCGCTGAGCAGCGGGTGGCCAAACTGGTGCTGAGCGACCCGCGGGCGTTTGCTAATTTACCGATCAGCGCGCTGGCTGAGCGTTCGCATGTGAGCAAACCCACGGTGGTGCGCTTTTGCCGCAGCCTGGGTTATGACGGTCTGAGTGACTTCAAGCTCAAGCTCGCTGGCAGCGTGAGCGAAGGCGTGCCCTTTATTCACCGCAGCGTGGACTCGGACGATAAGGTCAGCGACGTGGTGGTCAAGGTGATTGACAACACCGTGTCGGCTTTTTTGAAGTACCGCAACGACGCCAGCACCTTTGCCATCAGCAAAGCGGTCGACGCATTGCTGCTGGCCTGTCAGACCGGCAAACGCATCGAGTTCATTGGTGTGGGCAACTCCGGCATCGTGGCGCAAGATGCGCAGCACAAGTTTTTCCGGCTGGGCGTCAACACCATCGCCTACAGTGACGGCCACATGCAGGTCATGAGCGCGTCTCTTTTGGGACCGGGCGACTGTCTGGTGGTGATTTCCAACTCCGGCCGCACACGCGACCTGATGGACGCTACCGACATCGCGCGAAAAAAAGGCGCCACCGTCATTGTCATCACGGCCAGTGGCTCACCACTGGCAGCCGCCGGCCATGTGCACCTGTCAGCCGACCACCCCGAGGGCTATGACCGCTACAGCCCCATGGTCTCGCGCCTCTTGCACCTGATGATCATCGATATTTTGGCCACCACGGTGGCCTTGCGCGTGGGCAGCTTCAAATTGCAACCGCTGCTGCAAGACATGAAAAACAACCTGCGCAACAAGCGTTACGCTTAGCGTGGCGTGATATGACGCGTCAGCGCCCGGCCGTACCGAGCATCACCGGGCCATACCAGGCCTGCGTGTTGGAACGGGTGTTGTCTGTGTCGGTCATGATGCCCACTGCCATCAGTCGCCCCGGCTCCTCGCCAAAGGCGGCTACAAAATCGGCACGTATGTCGCGCTCATAGTCCAGCCAGCGGTTCAAGCGGTCCGGCCCCGACTCCAGCACCCACTTGCGAATACGCTCGGTACGCGAGTTTTTCAACACCGTGCCTGGCACATGTTGGTTGCTCCAAACATACATCAAGGTGGCGTAAGGCATCTCTTCGCCGGTCAGTGTGCGGGCCAGCTCCGAGAGCATGTGGTCACGCGGTGACATGCGGGAGCGGTCGCCGTCAAAGGCCAGCACCAGGCGAACCGGAGAGTCACCTTTTTCACGCTGGCCCAAGTCAGCGCCCGCTATCAAGCTTGGTACCTTCCAAGAAAAGCGCAAACCTGCAAGTTGCGCCGGCTCAATGCTCACTGTTTTGCGCAGCATGCTGACCGCACTGTTGGATCGAACACCCATGGCCCGCCGACCATCGACTTGCAGGTAAGCAAACTGGTTGGCCGTTTTGCCCGGGAAAGTCAGGTGCTGCCAGCGGCTGGCAGCACTGTTGGCCTGACCCGTGCGCAAAGCATCACTCCCCGAGGCCATGTCCCAAGGCGTCGGTGAGCGCAGCGCTGGCGTAGCGACATTCGGCTCAAATCCACCGGCACAAGCGCCCAGCAAGCCGGCCAGCAAAACGCAGCCAAAAACGCGCCAAGCACGACCGTGCTGCGCCGCTGGCGTCTGTTGCTGAGTTAAGCGTTTAGGCATTGAAGTCTTATCTTGTTCGCCATAAAAAACCCCCGCTATGTTGCCACAGCGGGGTTTCTGTTCTAAACCGTGCGCCGAATGGTATGGGTGTGGAATTTGAGCTTCATCAGTTCATACTTGGCACAGGAACCAGCTGAGAAAGAGAAATTTCAAGTGACCTAACCCTTGAGACTTAACTTTGATCAAGGCGGCTTCAGGTGGACGACTCGTCCAGCGTGCCATCGCTCATCAGGTGCTGCACATCGGCCCAGCCCACCAATGAAAAGCCTTCTGGAGACCACAGCAGGCGGTTGATCGCAGTATTGCCCAGGGTCCAGGTACGGGCGGCTTGCAGGTCCAGCCGAGTGGCAGCGCGGTACAAAATGTCCATCACGCCGCCATGCGCAAACAGGACGATCTGCTCGCCCGGGTGCTGCGCAGCCAGACGGGCGACCACACTCAAAATGCGTGTTTCAAGCATCAACAGCGACTCACCACCGCCCGGAGTGAATGTCGGATCGCGCTGGCGCCAGCGCTTGGCCTGCTCGGGCAGCTCGGTCTCTATCTCGGCAAAGGTACGGCCTTCAAATTCGCCAAAACTGCGTTCGCGCAAACCCGGCTCGGGCTGCACGGGCACGCCGGTGTGCCGGCTGACGGCCAGCGCGGTGTCATGCGCACGCGACAAATCGCTGGCGTAAATGGCGGCCATCGGCTCGCCGGCCAGCGCCTGGCCCAAGCGTTCAGCCTGCCAACGGCCTTTGTCGTTCAGGCCGATGTCCAAGTGCCCCTGGATGCGGCTGTCCACATTCCACAAGGTCTCGCCGTGGCGAATGGCCAAAATGCGAGTGGCTTGCTGACTGCTCAACGCGGGATCTCGATGTTCACGCGGCGCGTGCCGGCCGGCGGCACCGGAAAGCCTTGCAGTGCAGCCGCCAGCATGGCCGGCAAAACTGCGCGCGCATCGGCCCAGATACCGTCATGCGTGGCGCGTGTTTCGTACAGCACGGCATGGCTGCGTGCATCGCGCACTACCAAACTGACTTCGCGCAGGTACATGGGCGGTTCATACACCATCAGGGGCATTGAAAACCCGACAAAGCCACCGGCAGTCCCGCCGCTCAGCGCCACGGAGGGGCCACCCATGAAACGGCCGTCATAAGCCCGGCGCTGAATTTTCCTGGCGGTGGCGCTGACCTGTACGTCAAAGCTGGCGTTGGCCGGGTTATTGAGCAGGCCAGCCTTTACAAGCGCGTCCCGGGCCAGTGCTTCGAGCTGATCTTGCGGCAGTTCCACCGTCGGGCTGCCGGCCGGCAGGAGTTGCTGCGAAGGCAGGCGCTCAAAGCGGTAACTGGCCCCGGGGACGGGCGCCGCAGCCGGCCACAGCGCAAACGTGGTGACATCGCTGTCGATCACGCGCAGGCTTGAACAGCCGGTGGTCAGCAACAGGGCGGCCATCAAGAAAAAGATGCGCTGCACTGAATTTTCTCAGCTGTCGGCCGGGGCTCTTGCCATGAACTGCAGCGTGCCGGGCAGCGTTGGCAGCGCTTCTTTGTCAAAGGCCTTGTCGCCCTCGGGGTCAGCCACGCCGGTGGTGTGGATGCCCTTGAAGTCGTGCAGTTTGCTGTCCATCAGGTGCGAAGGCACAACGTTTTGCAACGCGGTGAACATGTTCTCGAGCCGGCCGGGGAATTTTTTGTCCCACTCGCGCAGCATGTTGCCGACCTGCACGCGTTGCAAGCCGTCCTGGCTGCCGCACAAGGTGCAGGGAATGATGGGGAATTCACGCACCTGGGCCCAGCGGACCAGGTCTTTTTCGCCCACATAAGCGAGCGGGCGGATGATGATGTTTTTGCCGTCGTCACTGGCCAGCTTCGGCGGCATGCCCTTGAGCTTGGAGGCAAAAAACATGTTGAGGAACAGCGTTTGCAACATGTCGTCGCGGTGGTGGCCCAGCGCGATCTTGGTGGCGCCCAGCTCTTCGGCCACGCGGTACAAGATACCGCGGCGCAGGCGGCTGCACAGGCTGCACATGGTCTTGCCCTCAGGGATCACGCGCTTGACAATGCTGTAAGTGTCTTGCGTTTCAATATGAAACGGCACGCCCAGTTGGCTAAGGTAATCGGGCAGGATATGCGCTGGGAAGCCGGGCTGCTTCTGGTCCAGGTTGACGGCGATCAGGTTGAAGTTGATGGGTGCACGCTGCTGTAACTTGAGCAGGATGTCGAGCATGGCGTAGCTGTCTTTGCCGCCGGAGACGCAGACCATGACCTTGTCGCCTTCCTCGATCATGTTGAAGTCCACGATGGCGCGGCCGACTTCGCGGCACAGGCGCTTTTCGAGCTTCATGTCTTCGCGCTCGATCTTCAGGTCTTTGGGCAAGGGCTGGCCCAGCGGGGCGGTGGCCGCTTGCTCGGGTTCTGTCCAGACGGCGCTCATGGCTGTGCCTCGTTGTTCCATAGCTTGTTCATGGTGTTCACCACTGTCCTGTTTCTACGCGAATCGCTACTTCGCAGTCGTCAAAAATTTCCAGCTTGGCGATCTTGACCCGCACACCCAGCACGCCGGGCAACTGCATCAGGCGGTGGCCGAGTTTACCGATCAGGCTCTCCAGCAGGTTCATGTGTTCCATGGTGCACTCGTTGATGATGATCTGCCGTACCTTGCGGTAGTCCAGCACATGACAGATGTCGTCGTCTCTGGGCAGCAGGGGTTGCGTGCCCAGGTTCAACTCGGCGTCCACCTGGATCGGCTGGGGCGCGTTTTTTTCGTGCTCCAAAATGCCGAGATTGGCGTCAAAACGCAAGCCCGTGAGCGTGAGAATCTGGCTGCCTTGGGTTGTGAGCATGCATGCAATCTAGAGTGGGGACCAAAATGGCGCGGCCTTTGCGCCATGGCAGACAATCAAGGCTTCAGACCATGAGCCAACATGCTATTTTACGGGCAGAGCCCGAAATGATGTCCGTCCTGCAGCGCGCCCTTGAAGCGGCCGGCGGCTGGCTGGGCTTTGACGCCTTCATGGCGCTGGCGCTCTACACGCCGGAGCTGGGCTACTACGCCAGTGGCTCACGCAAGTTCGGCCACATGCCGCAGTCGGGCAGCGACTTTGTCACCGCACCCGAGCTCTCGCCACATTTCGGCCGGGCGTTGGCGCGCCAGGTGGCTCAAGCCTTGCAGGCCACGGGTGTTGATGAAGTCTGGGAATTCGGCGCCGGTTCGGGCGCGCTGGCCGGGCAACTCATGGCCGCGCTGGACGCCGCCGGCACACCGCTGCCCCGCTACACCATTGTGGAACTGTCGGGCAGTTTGCGCGAGCGCCAGCAGGCGCACCTGGCCGCTTATGGCGAGCGCGTGCGCTGGGTGCAAGCGCTGCCGGCGACTTTCAGCGGCGTGGTGCTGGGCAACGAAGTGCTGGACGCCATGCCGGTCCAACTGCTGGCGCGCACGGGCGGGCAATGGCATGAGCGCGGCGTGGTGCTGCAAGCCGGCCAGCTCGTCTGGGCCGACCGGCCGACCGAGCTGCGCCCGCCGCTGGCCGTGGACGGCCCGCACGACTACCTGACCGAGGTGCACCCGCAGGCTGAAGGCTTTGTGCGCACGCTGGCAGACCGTTTGAGCAGAGGCGCTATTTTTCTCATCGACTACGGCTTTCCCGAGCACGAGTACTACCACGCGCAGCGCAGCACGGGCACCGTCATGTGCCACCGCGCGCACGAGGCCGACGCCGACCCGCTGGTGCAGGTCGGGCTCAAGGACATCACGGCGCATGTCAACTTCACCGGCATCGCACTGGCCGGCCAGGAAGCCGGCTTGCAGGTGCTGGGCTACACCAGCCAGGGCCGGTTTTTGCTGAACTGCGGCTTGCTTGACGGCATGGCCGATGCGCCGCTGCCCGAGCGCGTGATGCTGCAAAAACTCATCCACGAGCACGAGATGGGCGAGCTGTTCAAGGTCATCGCCTTGGCGGTCGATACGCCGCAGCAACCCTACAGTGGCTGGCAGGCGCTGGGCTTTACGACGGGCGACCGCTCTCACACGCTATGAATTTTTTACAAAGCAGGGTGGCCGCATGATCCGCTGGATGGTGGTTATTTTTCTGGCGCTGGTGCTGATCAGCGCGCTCACGCCGTGGCTGCACAAGCTGGGCTTTGGCAAACTGCCCGGCGACTTGCGTTTTCGCTTGTTTGGCAGAGAGTGGTTTTTACCGCTGACGACAACAGTGTGCCTGAGCTTTGTGGCCAGCTTGATCTCTCAGCTGATCTGAGACACTCGGCATTGCGCTCTTCAAAGGCCAGACCATGAACACCACAACACGCATTGAAACCATAGAACGCACCGAACGGCCCTGGGGCTGGTACGAGACTGTGTCGGAAGTTGCTGGCAACAAGGTCAAGCGTATCCGTGTGCACCCGGGCCAGCAGCTGAGCCTGCAAAAACACCATCAGCGTGCCGAGCACTGGGTGGTGGTGTTGGGCACGGCCCGCATCTCGCTGGACGAGCGCCAGTTTGACTTGCAAACAGGCCAGGCTTGCGACATCGCGGTCGGTCAAGTGCACCGCTTGTCTAACCTGACGACTGAGCCTGTGGAAATTGTGGAAGTACAGTTTGGCGACTACCTGGGAGAAGACGACATCGTCCGCCTGGAAGACAACTATGGCCGCGTCTGAGGCACTGCCCGTCCCTGCCCTGGCGTGGCCAGCAGGCGCTGCGCCCGTGGCTTGTGTGGACGTAGGTGGTACCAAAGTGGCTGTGTGCGTGGCTGATGCGCGCGGCCTGCTGGGCCGCTTGACAGAGCCCACCGCCAAAGAAGGCAGCTCCGATGCACTCGGCCTGCAACTGGTGCGCATGATCGACCAGAGCTGTGCGGCCGCGGGTTTGTCGCCAGCGCAAATTTCGGCCGTTGGCGTGTCTTCGTGCGGTCCTTTTGTGCTGCGCCAAGGCTTGATTGAATTGGCTGCACCCAACCTCTGCGGCGGCCTGGCCGGCGCGGCCCGCGGCTTGCCCAACAACTGGAGCAGCGCTTTGCTCGAAGCGCCTTTGCGCGCAGCGTTTGCCGATGTGCGCGTCTGCAATGACGGCATTGCGGCACTGCAGGCTGAGCGGCGCTGGGGCGCGCTGCAAGGCTTTGACCATTGCGCCTATGTGACCTGGAGCACCGGCATCGGCTTAGGGCTGTGCGTGGATGGCCATGTGCTGCGCGGCAAAAATGCCAACGCCGGCCATGCCGGCCACATGTATGTCAACGACAACAACGACGCTCTGTGCGGCTGCGGCAATGTGGGTGATGTGGAAGGCCTGATTGGCGGCAATGCCATCGCCAGGCGATTTGCCGGTCGTGGTTTTGCCGATGCTGCAGCCCTGCTGGGCAGCGCGCGCCAGGGTGACGCTGCAGCGCTGGTGCTGGTGGACGAGCTTTGCCTGGTGATGGGCCGCATGCTTTACAACCTGGTGGTCACGCTGGACCTGCAAGCCATCAGCCTGGGCGGCAGCGTGTTCTGGCATCACCGGAATTTTTTGCTGCCGCGTCTGATGCAGCACATGGATGGCCACCTGCCTTCTTTGACCGCCGGTGTACAGATTCTGCCGGCCGGTCTGCAAGACAAAGTGGGCGACTACGCAGCGCTGGCGCTGGTGGTTTGAAGCCACAGCGTTAGCGCCTGCGTCCTGGCGGTGTGCACCGCCTGCCCAATGGCCGCACCGCTCAGGCCCTGAACCTCGGCAGCGGCGGCCACTTCGGCGGTACTCACGCTTTGCGCTGCACTCAGCGCACCGAGCAAGCGCTGGCGCTGGGGGTAAGGCTGTTCATTCAAGCCCAGCCGGCCGCGTGCGTCACATTCGCAAGCCAGCAAAATGTCTGCAAAGCGCTCGGGCTTGCGAAAGGCGTCGCAGCGCTCGAGCAGCCGCACCAAAGCGGCCGCGCCGAATTCGCTACTGCGGTGAATGTTGCCGTGCTCGCGCGCCACGCCATCGGCCAGTTCGCTGCAGTCCTTGGGCACACGCAGCCGCAGACACAAGGCTTTAAGTAAGTGGGCGCTACGCTCTTCATGGCCGATATGCCGCGGCCATTCGGCCACAGGCGTGGTGCCCTTGCCCAGGTCGTGGCCCAGGCAGGCAAAGCGCACCGCCAAGGGCGCATTGAGCCGCGCCGCCATGTCCTGCACCATCATCAGGTGCACGCCGGTGTCCACATCGGGGTGGTACTCGGCGCGTTGCGGCACGCCCCAGAGTCTTGCGACTTCGGGCAGCAGTTTGTGCAGAGCGCCGCACGCACGCAGCACCTCGAACATGCGCGAAGGCTGCTGCGCCATCAGGCCGCGCGCGAGTTCTTGCCAAACGCGCTCAGGCACCAATGCATCAACCTCGCCGTCGGCCGCCATGCGCTGCATCAGCGCCATGGTTTCGGGGGCGATGCTGAAGTCGGGAAAGCGCGCCGCAAAACGCGCCACGCGAAGAATGCGCACCGGGTCTTCGGCAAAGGCTTCAGTGACATGGCGCAGCACGCGGGCAGTGATGTCGCGCTGGCCGCCATAGGGGTCGGTCAGCGCGCCGTTTGCGCCCTGTGCAATGGCGTTGATGGTCAGGTCGCGCCGCGCCAGGTCTTCTTCGAGCGTGACGTCCGGGGCGGCATGCACGGCAAAGCCGCGGTAGCCCCGGGCCGTCTTGCGCTCGGTGCGGGCCAGGGCATATTCCTCACGGCTGGCCGGGTGCAGAAACACCGGGAAGTCCTTGCCCACCGGCACATAGCCTTGGGCTGCCAGGGCTTCGGACGTGGCGCCGACCACGACCCAGTCGCGGTCTTGCACCGGCAAGCCCAGCAAGGCATCGCGGACCGCACCGCCGACCATGTAAATTTTCATCGGATCAGTTTAGCGGCTGGGCAAAGCTGGCCCGGCCTTCAGCCAGGCCGCTTAACCAAAAGCTTGTCAACGGTCACCATTTGTCATGACGCGGTACAGGTAGCGAAACTCATCGGGGTCGTAGTCGGCATTGGCCTGGTGCATCACGCTTCGGTTACCCCAAATCACCATGTCACCGATTCGCCTCGGATGAAGGTATTTGTAACACGGTTGGATAGCGTTCTGGTACATCTCATAGATCAGGGTAAAACCTTCATCTGCCGGCATGCCTTCCATGCGTCCTGTGATCAGGGACAGGACGGGCCGGTCGCTGACTGGATGTCGAATCACCAGCGGCTGCTGGATGTGCGGAATCCGCGCCATCTTCTCTGGGCTTAATTTGGCAAAGCTGCTCAGGCTGCGACTGCTTTCGTGAACATGGCGCGAGCGCTTGGAAACCACCTTGGCTTTGCGCTCAGTTGACGGGTCGTCATAAGTAGGCCTGACATCGACAAATTGCGTATCGCCACCGAGCGACGGAATCGGCACAGCCACCGGGTTGGTGGCGCTGGGCGGTACCAGGTCGTTCGAACAGTCGGGGTGGTAATTTTCGCCGCGCAGCTGAAGCTTGCAGTTCTTGCGTGGCAGGTCTTTGGTTGAGTTGCAGCCCACCATTGGGAAGTCGGGCAGCACAAACTTCTCTATCTGCTGGACCAACATGGTGCCAAAGATTTCCCCAGCCTCCATGAACTGCAGCAGATTCAAAGGCTGCTCTTGAAAGACCAGCACGGCTACATGGCGAACAGCGCGTTAAGTTCCGCGCGCAGGACGTCGTTGACAGGCTGGGTCAGGTTGATTCCCGAAACCTCAGCGCCAAAGTCGGCATTGATCTCACGCAGTTGAAGTGACATGCGCTGGTCGCTTTTTCTTTTGTCAGATTTTTATCCCGGTTTCGCGTGCAACCTTGGCCCACTTGCCGGTTTCTTCCAGCATGAATTTTTCGAATTCGCCCCGCGACATCGGCATGGGATCAGCACCTTCGTTGGCAAAGCGCTTTTTCATATCTGGGTCGGACAAAGACGCATTGGCTTCGCGATGAAGCGTGTCGACAAGAGCTGCCGGTGTCCCGGCGGGCGCCAACAGCCCCCACCAGTTGCTGACTTCCACATCAACGCCAGATTCCTTGAGGGTGGGTACATCAGCGATCAGCTCGACCCGCCGGGCACCAGCGACGCCGAGAACTTTTATTTTTCCAGCGCGCAGGAAGTTCTGCATTTGAATCAGACTGCCCAAAGACACTTGAACATGCCCTGCAGCAAGGTCGGTCAGTGCCGGGCCGCCGCCCTTGTAATGCACCACAGTGAGATCGGCACCGGTACGTATCTTGAATAGTTCAATGGCGAAGTGCTGGAAACTGGCAACGCCCGCGGAGCCAAAATTGACCTTGCCCGGATTCTTTTTGGAGTAGTCAATCAGCTCCTTGATCGAGTTGACTGGCAGGCTGGTCGAGACCACGATAACGCTGGGGCCCATGCCGAGCATTGCGACCGGCGCAAAGGACTTGACGGGGTCATAACTCAGCTTCATGACCGATGCGTTCATCGTGAAGGTTGATGAAATCAGCAGCAAGGTGTTGCCGTCGGGTTCAGCGCGAGCCACAGCGGCGGAACCAATGGCACCACCAGCACCTGCCATGTTTTCAACGATCACCGAGCGCTTAAGCCGTGTAGTCAATTGCTGCGCCATGCTGCGCGCCACGATGTCGTTGCTGCCGCCAGGCGCAAACGGCACGATGATGCGGACCGTTTTACCGTCTTGCGCTTGGGCCAGACCGGCCGGCAGACTCAGGCTGGCAGCCAGCCACCAAGCCGTTGATTGAACTGCCGCCGGGTGTTTGCTTGCGATGGGGTCATTTACTTGTCTCCTTTTTTGATTTCAAACAGAATCGAACTCATACAAGTTGGCGGGGTTGTCAACGAGTATCTTTTGTTGCAGGCTAGGCGCTGCCGCCCATTCGAGTAAACGGTTAAGGGCGTAGCCGTCATCTACCGGGTTAAAGGCCTCAGTCCCATCGACTTCCAGGTTGATCCGCACGCCATGAATGTCGACATGCTCTGGTACTAAGGGCTTGGGCATGTCGGATGTTCAATTGACACAGTGTTCAGGCGGACCACCTTGCAGCACAGCAATGACCTGTTGCGCCACCTGCAAAGCGCTGCGCGCCTGCGTCTCATAGGTGCCTCCCGCAGCGTGCGGTGTGGCCACCACGTTGTCCAGTTGCAAAAGGGGGTGATCTGCGGTAGGTGGCTCCACCTCAAAAACGTCCAGTCCAGCGCCAAAAAGATGTCCTCCTGCCATCGACTCCACGAGGGCTTGCTCGTCAATTAGGCCACCGCGTGAGACGTTGATAAGGATCGCGTCTTTTTTCATCATCTCCAGCTCTCGTCGGCCAATCATGTGCCGGCTTTCCGGGGTGAGCGGCAGGTGCAGACTCAGCACATCCGCCTGTGGTAACAGCGCATGCAGCGAGCTGGCTCGGCTGTGCGGCAAGTCTGGCCAATGGTCGACTGGTGAGCGCGGCGAGTAGGCCAGCAGCTTTGCGCCAAAGGCACCATGCCATTTGCGTGCGACGCAGGTGCCAATGTTGCCCATGCCGACGATGCCTATGGTCTTGCCTTGCAACTCGATGCCCAGGTGTTGCGGTCGCACGATGGGGCTGCCCGCGCGCAGAAGCCGGTCAAAACGGGCTACACGGCGAGCGACCGTGAGGGCCAGGGCGAAAGCCATTTCAGCGACAGCCTCACTGTTCACGCCCGGGGTACGGCACACGGGAATGCCCCTGGCCCGAGCTGCGCTGATGTCAATCGTCTCGTAGCCCACCCCTTGCTTACAAATCACTTTGACGTGGCGGGCCCGGGCGAGCTGCTCGGCTGTCACCGGTGTCATGCGAAGCATGACGCCGTCGGCGTGCTCAGGCCATTCATGAATGGCCGGGTCTGGCCAGCAGACGACGTCGGCGTGCTGCCGCGCCAGAGCAATACCCGCGTCATGAAAGGCATCAAGAATGTAGATCTTGGGCTTTGCGGGCAGCGTCCCGGGAAAAGTCGTGTGCTGGGTCATGTTTGTGTCATGTCAGTCGAGTCTGGGCACCAGCGGCCAGCGCAACGGGCGTCGTGAAACTCAGATGTCAAAGGCCGGGTAGCCCGAGCCCCCCGCTTCTGCGCGCAGCAAGCGGATCATAGCCGGCCACTCCAGTTCGCCATAAGGGCGGCGAGTGCCAGGCTGATAAAGATGCGCCGTGTGTTGCAGCACTTGCTCCGACGGCAGGGTCAGTTCAGTGCCGCCAGCCATAGCGTCAACCTGGGCACGGCAAGACATTTCCAGCTGATAGAGGGTGTTGAAAGCCTGGGCAATGCTGGGGCCACAGGTCAGCAAGCCATGGTTGCGCAGGATCATGGCGGTGTGCGGGCCCAGGTCTCTGACAAGTCTGATGCGTTCTTCCAGGTTGATGGCCGGGCCCTCGAAATCGTGATAACCGATATGACCGTGAAAGCGGATAGCCGTCTGCGTCATGGGCAGCAGACCACAGGCCATGCTTGCCACCGCCATGCCCGCGCGGCTGTGGGTGTGGATTACACAGCGCACATCTTGCCGGGCCTCATGGATGGCGCCATGAATGACGTAGCCCGACTTGTTGATGCCGTAATCGGTATCGGGTTTAGCCAGAATATCGCCGGCCAGACTAATCTTGACCAAGCTCGACGCCGTGATTTCTTTGTACAGCAGGCCGTACAAATTGATCAGCATGTGGTCAGTACCGGGGATGCAGGCCGTGATGTGGTTGTAGATCAGGTCGGTCATGCCGAACTTGTCAACTAGACGGTAGCAAGCGGCGAGTTCCACCCGCGTCGCCCATTCCTCGGGGCTGACTTGATTGCGAACAGATGTGAAGTGGGTTTCGTAATTGGGCAAGTTAAGGCTCCTGATGAGACAGAATCTTAAGGAGGAAAGTACGCATGGGCCGAGACTTTTTTTCAAGCTAGGATTAGAAAAACTAATAGTGTCAAGCCTAAAGCAAAAATTTTCATGTCGAACGCTCTGCCTCCCTTGAACCCATTACGCACCTTTGAATGCGCCGCGCGGCATTTAAGCTTTACTCTGGCCGCGGAAGAGTTGAATATCACACAAAGTGCCGTGAGCCACCAGATCAAGACACTCGAGAGCTGGCTTGGGTTTGGGCTGTTCGATCGCCATGGGCAGCGTGTGCGACTGACCGACAAAGGGGCAACTTATGCAGCTGAGCTGGGGCCGGTTTTCACGCGAATCCAGCACGCCACGCAAGACCTGCTGGCAGCAGGCATGCACCAAACTCTGAATCTCCGCGGTTACGGTACATTTTTTTTGCGTTGGCTAATGCCTCGGATTTCCGACTTTCAGGACAAAAACCGAGATGTGAAAATCAGACTGACCACGCACGTCGAAGCGGTTGACTTTGCGCGCGACAAGGTGGACATGGGCATTGTTTACGGCAGCGGTCCGTGGGAGGGTTGCCGCAGCGATATGCTTTTAGAAGACGCTTTAGTACCCGTCGCAGCGCCCGGGCTGCTCGCAGGGCTCTCAAAGCTAGGTGAGCTGCAACAGTTACTCAGCCTGCCGATGCTTCACTCGCGTCGGAAAATGCAGTGGGATGACTGGCTGCGGGCCGTCGGTGTAACCCGCCAGCCGGGCAAGCACGACATGCACTTTGAGGATGTGACGATTTTGTACCAGTGCCTGCTTGAGGGGCTGGGCGTCGCGCTGGTACAGGTCAAGTACGTCGAAGACGATCTGGCGCAGGGTCGCCTTGTCATAGCTCATCCACACATGCTGCGGCGTGAGGGCGGCTACCACCTGGTCAGTCCGCTGGAAATTTCCAATGACGACAAGGTGGTACGGTTTCGGGACTGGATGCTAGGGCAGTGCAGAGGCTCGTAACTTAGTTCATCGCGTGAATCAGAAGGTCGTAAAAGTAGCGCGCTGCCGGGGACAGGGCACGGCCGCGCCGCTTGATCAAGCCCAGCGTTCTTGAAACCTCTGGGTCATGCAAGGGAATGCTCACAAGGGTTGGATGGCTTTGCTGCGGCATGGCCAGGCGCGGTACCACGCCTACGCCCAATCCAGCCTCGATCATGCTGACCAGTGCCGGAACATGATGGACTTCGCAGAACCAGCGGGGTTGTGACTTGCCATGGGACAAAGCCAGGTCAATCAACAGCCGGTTGCCACTGCCCTGGGCTAGTGTGATGTAGCTGTATTTGCCCAGTTCCTTCCAGCGAATTTTTCTGCGTTTTGCCAGTGGATGATCTTTGGTGCAGGCCACCACAAAAGGGTCTTGCAGAACAGGCTCAAACTCGAGGTCCGCCTCTTGGGAGCCAATATAGGTCAGTCCGAAATCCGCTTCACCACGGGTCACGTTGAGAAGAATTTTAAAGGAGGACTCATCAATGACACGAATGCGAATACCCGGGTATTTCAGGTGGTACCTGCGAACGACATCAGGCAAAAAATAGGCCACGGCGGAGGGCACGCAGGCAATTGTGACTTCACCGGAGATGCGTTCGGCGACGTCAGTGATGCCTAGCAATGCGATTTCGAGCTCATTGAGCACGTTACGGGCCTTGGGTACGAAACTGCGTCCTACCGTGGTCAGTTCGACCTTGCGTGTGCTGCGTTGAAAGAGGGCCACACCTAGGGCACCTTCGAGCTTGTCGATCCGGCGGGAAAGCGCAGATTGCGACAGATGAATGGCAGCCGATGCAGCCTTAAAGCTACCGAGGTCTGCCACGGCGAGAAAAGCCCTCAGGTCAGCCAAATCGAAATTCATGGAAAATCAGTACCTTACTTATGTGTTCTACGCATCAATAGATCGGATATTTGCACTTTACACGGCCGCTTGGTTTCTTCACAATTTGTAGCAGATGTGCCGCAGCACTGCGTGAGCCCAGACTAATTTGACGAAAGAATTGCCTTGACCGCTGCCGTGAATCCAACTGTACGGGTGCCTGAATCCGATTTGACATTTTTGGGCGTCCAAGCCTTTCGGGGACTGGGTTTGTCAGAGGCAGACGCCCGTGACGTCTGCCGCATTTTGGTGCTTGCCGACTTGTTTGGACTGTCAACCCATGGCCTGAGCAGGGTCGAGTCCTATGGTGAGCGGCTCTTGATACATGGCATCAACCCCCGCGCCGAGATCAAGGTAGAGCGATTAGCGCCAGCCATGGTCCGTGTCGATGGCGACAACGGCGTGGGCCCGTTGGTAGGCTTGCGCGCCCTGGAAGCCGCGATGGCGGTTGCTGGCGAATGCGGCATCGGCATCGCTTTTGCCCGCGGCAGCAACCATTTCGGGCCCATCTCCCCTTACTCGTTGATGGCCGCCGAAGAGGGCTTTGCTTCCATCATTGGCAGCAATGCCACTACCACCATCGCACCTTGGGGCGGCACAGACGCGCGCCTAGGCAATAGCCCGCTGGGCTTTGGCGTTCCCAACCCCGGCGGCGCCCCCTTCTTGCTGGACATGGCCATGAGCGTGGTGGCGCGCGCCAAGATCCGCACGGCTTTTAAGCGAGGCGAAAGCATTCCAGAAACATGGGCAACCGATAAAAATGGACTGCCCACCAGCGACCCCAAGCAGGCCCTTGACGGTTTTTTGCTGCCGATTGGCGGCCACAAAGGTTACGGCCTGGCGCTGCTGGTTGACCTGTTTGCTGGTCTGCTCTCCAACGCGGCATACCTCACGCATGTCAAATCTTGGGTGGATGCGCCAGACGAGCCACAAAACCTAGGCCACTTTTTTATGCTGATCAACACGCGCTTGATGGGCTCTTCAGACTGGTTGGCTCAACGCATGAACGACTTCGCTGAGATCTTGCACGACAGCACTGCGGCCGAGACCGACAAGCCGGTCTTGGTGCCCGGTGAAATTGAATTGGCCAAAATGAAAGAGCAACGCGAGAACGGTATTCACATGCCTGTCGACGTGATGTCTTTGCTGGAGCGGCATGCGGCGAACGCACCAGCTTAACAACCGGAAACCAAAAAGGAGGATCTATGATTGATTCCCGATTAAAAATTTTCGCCCTGTTATGGCTAGCAACCATAGCCCTGCCCACGGTAGTTCAGGCTCAGGCTCATAACTATCCGAACAAACCGATCCGTCTGTAGTGCTTTATGCAGCCGGCGGTAATGCAGACATGACCGCACGAGTGGTCGCGAAAAAAATGTCGGGCAACATGGGCGTGCCCATATTGATCGAGAACAAAGGGGGCGCCAACGGCGGTATTGGCACAGACCTTGTCGCCAAAGCACCGGCCCATGGTTACATCCTCCAAACCATATCAACCGTCTGGGCGCATTGGCGTGCCGGGCCCGCTACGCTGCTTAGTCCAGGGCATGACCTGGCCATGCGGCTTGGAACTGATGGCCAACCCGAATACATGGGCGAACCCAAGGCGGCTATTGCCGTCTGGTTCTCCGAATCCATCCATGTCATGCGGACCATCGACCTATGCGGTGACTCAGGCATTGGAACTGCTTACAGGAACACCGAAACATGACCATTTCTGATGCGGTAAAGAGCGCATTGACGCCAACCGGGAGGCTGCGCGCGTCAATCAATCTAGGCAACCCGATTTTGGCTAACCGCAACCCAGGGGGCCTGCCGGTGGGCGTCTCGATTGACTTAGCCCATGCGCTCGCGCAGCAACTGGGTGTTGACTGCGAGCTGGTGGTCTCAGAGTCCGCCGGGAAGTCGGTCGAGATTATTGGGAGCGAACAGGCTGATATCGGTTTTTTCGCCATTGATCCCGCGCGCGGCCAGGACATTTTGTTCACTCCGCCGTATGTGCTGATTGAAGGCTGCTACCTTGTGCACGAAGCCTCCCCCCTGCAGCGCAACGAAGAGGTTGACAACGCGATACACCGGGTGACGGTAGGTGCGGGCAGTGCCTATGACCTTTACCTCACGCGCAGTCTGAAGGCTGCGCAGATCGTGCGTGCGCTGAGCTCGCCGAAGGTGGTCGACACCTTTTTGGCCAATGGCAACGAGGTGGCCGCCGGCGTCAAGCAGCAACTGGAGGCTGACGCCAAGCGTATTCCCGGCCTGCGCCTGCTGCCGGGACGCTTCATGGTGATCGAGCAGGCCATGGGTTTGCCCAAGACCCGCGGGACAGCGGCGCAGGCCTGTCTGGCCGATTTTGTCGAGGTCATGAAATCATCGGGCTTTGTCGCCGATTCGCTGGCACGGCATCGTATCGAGGGGGCGGCCGTGGCTCCCGCCACCGCCTGAGCTTTGCGTACAACTGATTCATCAAGGTCTTCAATGAACACGTCTTTGAAGCAGCGCAACTTGCTCGCGCTTGCCGCTTTCCTGACCATGGCGGTTTGTACTCCGGTGCTGGCCTGGACCTCGCAGCTGCTCATCGATAAATTCAATACAGCCCTCAATGAGGCCGCAGCCGGTCCCGCCCGGCGCAGTTGGCTGATTTTTTCGTTTCCTCCCGATTCGCCTACTTTGTGCTCCCGTTTGAATGAAAGATTCATCTCATGAAAATTATTGTTCTTCCAGGTGATGGCATCGGCCCCGAGATCATGGCCGTCACCGTCAATGTTCTAGAAGCCGTCTCCCGAAAATTTCACCTCCAGCTTGAGCTGCAGCACGATATCGCCGGCCATGAAAGTCTGCAGCGCCACGGCGCTACCGTCACTCCCGATTTGCTGGCGAAAGTGCGCGCTGCCGACGGACTGATGCTCGGCCCCATGGCTACCTACGACTTCAAAGACGAGACCAAGGGCGAAATCAACCCCTCGAAGTTTTTCCGTAAAACGCTGGATCTTTACGCCAATATCCGGCCAGCCCGCACCTTCAAGGGCATGCCTGCTCGGCTGGGAGAGTTCGACCTGGTGGTAGTGCGTGAAAACACAGAAGGCTTTTACGCTGACCGTAACGTCGAGTCCGGTGGCAGCGAAATGCTGATCACACCAGACGTTGTGGTTTCTCTGCGGCGTATCACGCGAATGTGCTGCGAACGCATTGCGCGTTCGGCCTTTGAGCTGGCCATGACCCGGCGTAAAAAACTTACCCTCGTCCACAAGGCCAACGTGCTAAAAATCGGTGATGGCATGTTCATCGAGGAGTGTCTTCGCGTTGGCAAGGAATTCCCGGGGGTCACTGTCGACGATGTCATCGTCGACGCCATGATGGCGCACGTAGTGCGGGCGCCTCAACGCTTTGACGTCATCGTCACTACCAATATGTTCGGTGACATTCTGTCTGACCTTACCGCCGAGCTCTCAGGGAGTCTGGGGCTGGGCGCTTCCCTCAACGCAGGCACCCACCATGCCATGGGCCAGGCAGCGCACGGCTCAGCGCCTGACATCGCAGGGCAGAACGTGGCTAACCCCTTCTCACTGATTCTCTCCGCGGGGCAGTTGCTTCGCTGGCACGGTCAGCGCTCGGGCAGGCCCGCATTCATTGAAGCCAGTTCGGCTATTGAAGCGGCCACCGCCGCTGCGATTGCTGCTCATGAAACGACTCGCGATGTGGGTGGTGCACTGGGTACCCGCGAAACTGGCGCCGCTTTTGTGGCTCGAGTGCTGGCCTGATCCAGGCGCGTCTCGCACCACCGGCCGGGGACAGGTCAGCGCTGAAGCCGGTAAGGCTCCTCGAAATCACGAAAATCATGCTCGGCCAGTGCGCCCTCTACCCAGGCCTTGACGCCGGGCAGCGCAGCAACGCGCACCATGTAAGCGGCGATGGCATCGGACACCGGCAGCGCATAGGTTTTGAGGCGCATCACCACCGGGGCAAAGTAAGCGTCGGCCACGCTGAAAGTGCCAAACAGCATGGGACCGCTGTGCTGTGCCAGCAGTTCGCTCCACATGGTCACCAGCCGCGCCACATCGGCGCGTACGGCGGGTTGGTCGCGCCAGGCCAGTTGGCCGATGTCCGGCAGGCTGGCTTCGATGTTCATCGGGCAGGCGCTGCGCAGCGCGGCAAAGCCGCTGTGCATCTCGGCGCAGATGCTGCGGGCGCGTGCACGGGCTTGGATGTCTGCCGGCCA
>CAXNEG010000003.1:0-26679 GCA_964201305.1 Polaromonas sp. | reverse complement strand
GGCGCCACACCCGCCCGCTCGGGTCGTTCAACGCGCTTTGGCCTTGGTCTGTGAAGAAAACGTCGCCATTGGCGTTGAAGATCAAATCGTTGAGACCTTTGAAGCCCTCGTGATTGGGACGGTTCAGGATCACGGACATGGCGGCTGTTTTGGGATCGAACGAGAGTAAGCCTAGCGCGTGGTCTGCCACGAACATGCGCCCGTCTTTGTGGAACTTCAGTCCATTGGGCTCGCCGTCCCATTCGGCAAAGGTGCTCCATTCACCTGCTGGCGTGATTTTCAGGATTCGTCCGTATGGGATGTCGACGCAGAAAAGATTGCCTTGAAGATCAAATGAAGGACCCTCGAGGAAAGAGTGGACTGGCCCTGCGCCTCGCTTGTCAACCCAGTGTGAAGGGTGGCCCATGCGCCGAAGGCTGTCGGGCATGCGGGAGTGAACTTCGGTCTGGATGACGGGGGGTGCTGCGTACATAGGGCCTTAAGGAGGAGTTGAAGTAGAAGATTGGGGAAAGAGAGGAAAAATCGTTAGATCCCACCATTGGCAGGCGGGGATGCGAGAAAGCCTGCCAGTGCAAACGGCACCAGTTGGTCCATGGCGGCCTGCAGATCACTGGCTGTGCAGGCACCGCCGGAATAATCCTTCAGCCGGCCGGCCTGCGAACTGACCACCAGGTAGCTGCCAACCATAAAATTAAAGCGCCAGTAAACGGTCTGGGCGGGCAAATGAGGACAAGCGACACACAGTGCTTGCACGTAGCGTTCGGTAGAAGGGCCAAACGCTTGGCGACGCAGCGTCAGTCCGGGGTCGCCCGCTTCACCGCGTAACTGCGAATGAATGCGCACGAAGGCTCGCCCACCCTCCCCTTGCTGGGCCATCTCCAATGCGGGGGTCAGAAAACTTCGCACGAGCACCTCCAGGGGTACCTGGCCTGTGCCGAATTGCTCTTGCGCGGCGTCTAGCAGCGAAGTCCTTTTTGCTGCGATCACGTGCGCACGGCGTAGGAAAACCGCTGAAAAGAGATTCTGCTTGCTGACGAAGTAGTAATGAAGCAGGCCTTGATTGAAACCGCTCTGGGAGGCAATGCTGCGAAACGTGCAGGCGGCATAACCCAGCTCCGCGAACAGCAACTCAGCGGTGTCTAGAAGACGTTCCCGCACCCCGGATTTGGGTGTCCGGGGGCCTTGTACGCCCGCATCGACATCGGCTACCGGGGTCGTGGAGGCTGCCAACATGTCGGCAGCTGACAGTTTAGTTGCTTGCATAACTAAGTGTAGAATGGCGTTAAATGCCGGTCAATACTTTTCGCACTGGCCTGAGCGATATGGGCGACCACGAGGCGCCGCAGGCGCCGGGCTGCACCACCCACTTCAGCGTGGTCGACCGGCACGGAAATATGTGCGCAGTGACGCAAACACTGCTGTCGATTTTCGGCACGCGTGTGGTCTCGCCATCGACCGGCTTGTTGTTGAACAAAGGGATCATGTGGTTCGACCCGGAACTGGACAAGGCCAACTCGCTGGCGCCGAACAAGTCCGTGCTGGCCAACTACTGCCCTGTGGTGGGGGTCGCAGGCGACGGGCACCAGTTCGCGCTTGGCGCCTCCGGTGGGCGCAAGATCCTGGGAGCGGTGCTGCAACTGAGCTCGTTCCTGCTGGACCACCGCATGACCCTGGAGCAGGCATTCCATCAGCCGCGCATCGACGTCAGCGGCGGCGGTCAGATCGTGGTAGACCAGAGCCTGGCCCCGGATATCCAGCAGGCGCTGGCGCAGATGCTGCCGACGTCGTCAGTGCGGCGGACGGTATTTCCGTATGCGTTTGCCTGTCCCGCCGGGGTGCTGCGGGAGCACGGGCTGAACATGGGCTGCACCGAGGTGATGTCACCCTGGGGCGATGCGGTGGCTACGAGCCCTTAAAGCCGTTCACCGTGAAAGATAAAATTAATCTAGATAAACAGAAAGTGGAATATGTCACATCTTGAACCGCTTAGCATTGATTTTAACTCAGTCGAACTTAAACCAATATTTGATCAGTATGCCAAGGCACTGGGCTTCGTACCAAACAGTGTCCTCATCATGCAGCGCAAGCCGATGATAGTGAAAGCTTTAGCGCAGCTTTCAGCGGCGGTATTGGGTGCTGAAAGCAGTACTGTCGAACTTGGCTTCAAGCGCCTGATTGCCCATATGGCGAGCCGCGCCAGCGGCTGTCGCTATTGCATAGCGCATACCGCGGGGTCGGCATTGCGTTTGGGTATTGAACCGGCAAAATTCGAGGCTATCTGGGAGTATTCAACCAGCCCTTTGTATTCCGAGGCGGAGCGAGTGGCGCTGGACTTTGCGCTTGCGGCGGCAGCAGTGCCCAATGCGGTAGATGATGTACTTTTCAGCCGGATGCGAAGTCACTGGAATGACGATCAAATCGTTGAAATAACGGGGGTTATTTCTTATTTCGGGTTCATGAATCGATGGAACGACACAATGGCCACGCCCCTTGAGCGAGAACCACAAGAAGTCGGCGAGAAGTATCTAAGTTCGCATGGCTGGAGTGCGGGGAGACATGTATGAATGTCGAGGATGGCCCCTCACACGCTTGCCACCCTGACTCAGTTTCCGATAACTAAATTTTATCGGATAGTCGCCCGTCAATCCGTGGAGTTGGGTCGCTATGTTGCTGTTTGGGCCCGTCCGAGTTTGGGGGGTCTTCTACGCTGGGGTGTTGGCCGTGGCCAGCTCGGCTTTAGGCTTTGCTCTTAGCGTTTTACTTTTGTTCGTTTTTGCGGTGGTCGCTTTTGTGGGGTGGGTTATTGTTCGTGCCCTGTTTTAGCTTCAACCAGCCCGCTTGAGGGCTACAAATGCCTGTGCCGATTTTTAAAGAGATGAGCACTGATAATGCTTCGCCAAATTAGTGACTTGGCTTGTGGCACTTTTTTTCCACAAGATATGACCGATAACAAATTCTCCTGGTTCGACCTGAAAACCGAATCCCCGCTCGCCACATGGCAGGCGCACTGCCGCGAGGGCCGTCTTGCCTACCAGGCGACGGCCAGTGGCCGTGCGGTTTTCCATCCACGAGTTGTCGCACCTGGCAGCGGCGAACCCCTTCAATGGCGGATCTCCACAGGTCTTGGAACTGTCTACGCCACGACGGTCGTTCGCCCGCGTGACGCTGAGCCCTATAACGTGGCGCTGGTCGACCTGGATGAGGGCTTTCGCATGATGAGCCGTGTTGAAGGCATCGCCGCCCAAGACGTCAGCATCGGCCTTCGGGTCTGCGCTCGGATGGTGGAGGAATCCGACGGCGTGACCCGCCCGGTGTTCGAGCCGATGGTGCAGTCATGAGCGGCCTCGTGCGCGGCAGCGTTGCGGTGGTGGGCGTGGCCGAGTCCGAGCTGGGCCTAGTTGCGCCCGGCACGACACCACTCGATCTGATGGCGCAGGGCGTGGTGCGCGCGTTGGCAGACTGCGGGCTGCAGCTGTCTGATGTGGACGGTCTGTTTGCCGCCTCCACCCAGCTGCGCTTTACCACCACAGCACTGGCCGAATACCTCGGTATCGTGCCCCGCTACCAGGACAGCACACAGATTGGCGGCTCGTCTTTCATGAGTCACGTGACCCATGCGATGACCGCGATCGAGCAAGGGCTGTGCGAGGTGGCCGTGATCGCCTATGGCAGTACCCAGCGCTCGCTCAGCCGGGCAACGGCGTCGCCACGCGAATTCAATCCCTACGAATCCCCGTACCGACCCATGCTGCCGGTGTCCGCCTATGCCATGGCCGCGAGCAGACACATGCACCAGTACGGCACCTCTATCGAGCAACTTGCCGAAGTCGCCGTGGCGGCGCGGCGCTGGGCCCTGCTCAACCCAGTGGCATGGGAGAAGCAGCCACTCACCATTGCCGACGTGCTTGCAGCGCCACGCGTCAGCGATCCGCTGGGTGTGCGTGACTGCTGCTTGGTCAACGATGGTGGTGGCGCCATCGTGCTAACCAGCGCCGCCCGGGCACGCACGCTGGCCAAGGCGCCGGCTTATGTGTTGGGCGTGGGGGAATCGCTGTCACATGCCAGCATCTCCGGCATGCCGGACCTGACACAAACGGCTGCGAGCCGTTCGGGGGCGCAGGCCTACGCCATGGCCGGGGTGACTGCGGCCGAAGTCGACGTAGCACTGGTTTACGACGCCTTTACCATCAACACGGTACTCTTCTTAGAGGACCTCGGCTTCTGCGCCAAAGGAGAAGGAGGCCCATTTGTGCAGGGCGGTGCGATCGGACCCGGCGGCCGCTTCCCAGTCAACACCAATGGCGGTGGACTGTCTTACTGCCACCCCGGGATGTACGGCTTGCTGCTGCTGGTGGAAGCCGTGCGCCAGCTTCGCGGAGAATGCGGCGTGCGCCAAGTGCCGGGATGTGCGCTAGCACTGGCGCACGGCAATGGTGGCGTGCTTTCCAGCCAAGCGACCGTGCTGCTAGGGGCAGCAGCTGATTGAAGCTCTTTTTTGTAGGAACTAAAGATCGACCTTGAGGTAATGCGCTCCAGCAATCGGGTTGTGATAGTAGGGCGGAATCTCTGTAAAACCGAGCTCGGCGTACAAAGCGCGCGCCGACTCCATATCGTCCAGCGTGTCCAGCAAAACGCAGTGATAGCCTGCTGTACGGGCGGCATCCAACACTGCCTCAGCCAATTGCCGGCCCACGCCAAAGTGACGGAATTCAGGGCGCACAAACAACCGCTTCATCTCGGCCGCATTGGCATAGTCCGCAGCCGGTAGCGGGCGCAGCGCACAACAGCCGGCCAGCGATCCCTCAATCCAGGCCAGCAGCAAAGCGCCTTGTGGGGCGCTGTAGTCGCCAGGTAAATGACGCAACTCAGCGTCAAAGTCCTGGAAGTGCAGGTCAACGCCAAGCAGTTGTGCGTACTCCGAAAAAATTTGACGCACCAATACAAAATCGTCACGCGACGTGGGCGTCGTGAATTCAATGACTTTGTTTAACAAATGCGAAGAGCTCAACAGACGGCGTTAAAAATAAGTGAGAAAACAGTTTACCGCCCTAGTTTTAAAACCCGGCAGGCGCCAAGCCTGACACCCAGAAAACAGCAGCAGCACACAAACAAAGCAGTAAAAAGGCCACCATGCGGCTGCGGGCGTCATCACGTGCTGCTGCCGCGGGAGCCGGAAGTTGCTTGTCCCCGTGCAGCATGGCTGTCACCAGGCCCTGGCGACGGCGTACGTAGTAAACGATGGCAGCCACATGCAGCAAGACCAGCGCCAGCAAAATCCATTTACCAATCCGCGCATGGTATTGGCTGCCCAAAGTAACGGCAGCATTAGAGACAAGGTGCGTCAGCGGGCCGGCAGTGGAAATTTCGTCATCACTGATCAGTCCGGTGGCCACTTGCAAGATTAAAAAAGCCAACAGGGCCCAGACAGACAGTGCGCCAATCGGTGTATGGCCCACCGAGTGGCTCTCTGGCGCCTGGCCGCGCAAGTAAGCTAACACCGCACGCGGTCCAAACACGAAGCTGCGAAAGCGCGACCAGTGGCCGCCCAGCAGACCCCAGACCAGGCGAAACAAAAGCAGGGTCAGCAGTGCATAACCAAAACGAAAGTGAAAGACCATGGCGCTACCGCCCACTGTGCCGGTCACCGCCAGACCCAGAACACAAAGGACGCTGGCCCAGTGAAACACACGGGTAGGCAGGTCCCAAATACGCACGCGGTACAACGTTGAAGGGTTTGGCATGGTGGAGTTTGTCAAAAGGCGTCAAAGTGGAGCATTGAGCTTAAATTTTTTTAAGTTGATCTGGGTGCGACCGGGTGATCAATGGGGCTGCATTAAAGAGGGCGCGCACATAAATTTAATTTTCGATAAACTAATTGAGATAAATGTAACAAGCAATTTTTATTCAGCGTAAACCATAGGAAGCACCATGAAAGTATTGACTCTTGCGGCCGCTGCCGCTGCCTTGTTGACCCTGGCGGTGCCAGCCAGCGCGCAGTTTGCCAAACCCGAAGACGCCATCAAATACCGGCAAAGCGCCTTGTTTGTGATGGGTCAACATTTTGGCCGCGTCGGGGCTATGGCTACCGGCCGCGCACCATTTGATGCCAAAGTAGCGGCTGACAATGCCGAGGTGGTCGCCAGCTTGGCCAAACTGCCTTGGGTCGCTTTTGGCGCAGGCACTGACAAGGGTGGCAACACCAAGGCCAATCCCGAGATCTGGACTGAGCAGGCTAAGTTCAAGGATGCGGCAGACAAGCTGGTGGTCGAAAGCAGCAAGCTGTCAGCAGCTGCCAAGACCGGCAACCTAGATGCCGTCAAAACAGCCTTCACGGCCACGGCAGCCAGTTGCAAGGCTTGCCACGACGTTTACCGCGCCAAGTAAACCCGCAGGGACGGGCGTGTTGACGTTTGATTTCAACGGCCTGGGTTCATCCGGCAAAGCGCGCCAGCGTCAAGCCTTCAATGTCAATGTCAGGCTGACGCCCGTTAACGATGTCGGCCACGATTTTTCCGGTGCCGCATGATTGCGTCCATCCATTAGAGCCGTGGCCGCTGTTCAGAAGGAGATTTCGCCAGCGGGTCTTGCCCAGAATGGGTGGTCCATCCGGCGTCATCGGCCGCAGACCTGCCCAGAACGCCACGTCGTCAAAATCCAGGCCTTGTGGAAGTAGTTCTTGCACCACCCGTATCAGCAGGGCCTTGCGCGCCGGGTTCAGGTCTATCGAGAAGCCCGTCAGTTCTGCCATGCCCGCTGCACGGATGCGATCCCCCAGCCGTGAAATCATGACTTTATGGTGCTCGTCCATGATGGCCGTCCGTGTTGTCGAGCCATGCTCCCGAATGGGCACTGTGATCGAATAGCCTTTCAGCGGATACACGGGCAGCCTGATACCCAGAGGGGCGACCAGCATGGGCGCGTAATTACCCAAAGCCACCACGTAGGCGCCAGCCTTCAGCGGACCGGCCGTCGTCATGACAGCGCTCACGCTGTCGCCTTCGGTCAGAATCGCTGTGACGCCGGTGTGGTACTTGAAACTCACTCCCCTCGACTGCAGAAAAACGGCAAGTTGATTTGCAAATTTGAAACTATCACCCGATGCATCTGCTGGCATTTGTAAAGCGCCGGCGATCGGCACCGCGGTTCTTGCCAGCGCAGGTTCTGCTGCACGCACCTCGTCGGCCGACAACAACTTCCACGCCACACCGTATTCCTGCAGAGCCTTTGCTGAAAGTCGCCCCACATCAAGCTCGGCTTGTGTCCGGAAAATTTGCAGCACACCGCCCTGACAAAAATCAAAATCGGTGATGGGTGCTTCGGCTGAGATCTCCTTCAGGCATGTATAGCTGTAGTGCGCCACGCGTTGCATGCGCAACTTGTTGACACGGAATTTTTCAGTATTGCAGTTCTGCATCCACTGCATCACCCAGCGCATGCGTTGCCAGTTGGGCAGCATTGAAAACCGGATCGGCGAATTGGCCTGAAATGACATGCCCAGCACTTTGGCAACCATGCCCGGTGCTGCCCAGGGGCCGGCAAAACTCGGGCACAGACCACCCGCATTGCCGAAGCTGGTTTCCTGTCCGGGTCCTGAATGTCTGTCCACAACGACAACCTCGTGGCCGTCTTTCCAGAGGTAATAAGCGGTGGCCAGTCCGACCACCCCCGCGCCCAGTACAAGAACCTTCACGCAGCTTATTCAACCGTGATATTGGCCTTGGCGATGATGGCCCGATAGCGGGCAGTTTCTTCGTCAATGAATTTTTCAAAAGCAACCGAGTTCTTGTAGGCAGGCTCGAATCCCATATTCACCAGGCGCGCTTTCATGTCAGGCTGCGCCATGATGCGTGCTGATGCATCGTTGAGTTTCTTCATCACGGCCGGGGGCAGGTTGGCCGGGCCCCAAAGCCCATACCAGGAGTAAAGCTCCTGATCCGCCATACCGGCCTCACGCAGCGTAGGCACATCGGGAAGCAGCGGGCTGCGTTGGGCACCGGTCACGGCCAGTGCCCGCAGCTTGCCGGATTTGACGAAGGGCAATGACGATAGCATCGGGTCCATCATGGCTTGCACCTGGCCGCCTACAAGGTCTTGCAGCGCCGGCGCCGCACCCTTGTAAAGAACAATCGGAACCTGCGTCGATTGGGTCTTGTAGAGAAACTGTGCAACGCCCAGATGGCCGGCGGATCCAAAGCCGCTGGTGGCAAAACTGAACTGCTTGGGGTCGGCCTTGATTTTGGCGATCAGCTCGTCCACCGTGGCGGCGGGTACCTGCGGGTTCACACTGAAAATCAGTGCACCCTGGGCCAGCATGCTGATGGCCGAGAAGTCCTTGACCGCATCAAAGCGGATGGCTTTTTTGTAGAGCAGCGGGTTGATCGAGTGGATAGAGGCATTGACGTAGAGCGTGTAGCCGTCTGCAGGCGAGCGCGCAACATGCTCTGCACCGATCATTCCGGAAGCCCCAGCGCGGTTTTCCACAAGCACCGATTCCTTCAACTCATCTTTGAGTTTGTTGGCATAAAAACGCGCAACGCTGTCCACTGCGCCACCGGCCGCGTGAGGCACGACGATGGTGATGGGTTTGGATGGGTAAGTGGTTTGCGCGCTTGCAAGGCCAGAAGAGGCCAGAACGCCGAGTCCTGCCAGAGATATGCCTAAGGCTGAGAATGCCCGGCGATTGAAGTGAATCCATTTTTTCATGTTTGTTCCCCTTTGTTGTTCAGCGTTTCGCTTTGCGCAGCGCGCAAGCTAATAAGTCCCCGGGTATCCGCCACCGTCAATCAGCAGGCTCTGTCCCGTTATGTAGCCCGCATGCTCCGAACACACGAAAGCACACAGCGCGCCAATTTCTTCAGCCCTGCCGAAGCGCCCTGCAGGGTTGTTTTTACCCCTTTCCTCCCATAACTGCTCGAATGTCTTACCGGTGCTCTCCAGCATGCCTCGAATGTGTCTGCGCTGCGCATCTGTGGCGAACACACCCGGCAGCAGGTTGTTGAGGGTGACGTTGTGACGCACGGTCTGGCGCGCTAAACCTGCAACGAAACCTACCAGGCCAGAGCGCGCACCGTTGGACAGGCCCAGCTCTATCTGCGGTGTCTTGACGCTGCGAGACACGATATTGATGATGCGGCCGAAGCGACGCTCGACCATCGGGTCTACCGTGCGCCGGATCATCTCGATCGGCCCAAGCATCATCGAGTCCAGGGCCCGGTGCCAGTCTTCCCGGCGCCATGTGCGAAAGTCACCCGGTTCTGGGCCATCGGCATTGTTCACCAGAATATCCGGCGCTGGGCAGGTGGCCAGCGCCGCGTCACGGCCGGCTTCTGTGGTGATATCTGAAATCACATAACGCACCGGGTTACCGGTTTGCAGTCCGATTTCCGATGCGGCCGCCGACAGCGTGGACTCGGTGCGGGCGGCGATCACGACGTTGACGCCCTCCTTGGAAAGTCGTTCGGCAATGGCCCTTCCCATCCCCCGGCTGCCGCCAAAGACAAGCGCCGTTTTGCCGTTGATGCCCAGGTCCATGGTGTTTGGCTTTTATGCTGGAAGATCAGGCTGCTTTGAGCGCAGGCGAACTCCAGCCGTATTGCTTGTCGAGCCCCAGCTCTTTGACGATCCGCAGGCCTTTTTTCAGGCCATCTGCATTCAGGGTCTTGAGGGGCTTGCGCAATTCACCCGCAGGCAACCCCACGGCGTTCATCAGTGACTTGATAGCAACCGGGTTGATGGCTGAGTAAGAGAAATGCAGCATTGGAAGCAGGCCCAGGTAGGACTCTCGAAAACTCACCGATACATCGGGGGTGTGCCACGGTTTGGACATGGTGGCGAGTTCAGCTGGGGCGATGTTGCCGGTCATGTTGGCTGTACCGTGACCGCCCAGGCTCATGGTGGGAACAACCAGCCCCAGGTTGGGAGAGTCGCAGCACATCACCGACACGTCGGGATGGGCACGAAGCACCTGAGCGACCTGACCAACGCGCGTGGTTGATTCCTTATGGATCACATAGTTGGGGTGCTTGAAGATGCGGATCAAGTGATCCCAGTGCAGATCGCTGTTGACGCGCGGCGGGTTGTTGTAAATTCCCAGCGGCAGGTCGGTCGCATCGGCCACTTCCATGAAGAAGTCTTCGATGGCATCTTCTGGTGCGCAGATATAGGCTGGCGCCGCCAGGATGGCACCGTCAGCGCCATTGGCGTGCGCAAAACGCAGATAGTCGATGGTGGTCTGCGTGTTGCTGCCGGTGCTGCCGTAGAAGAACTTCATGTTGCCGGTTTTCATCTTGGCCGTTTCGATGACAAGCTGGTGGCGCTCCTGCTGAGACAGCATGGACACTTCACCGGTCGAACCCATGAACAGAAGGGCGCTGGTGCCGTGCTGCGCATGCCACTGGACCAAGGTACGAAAACCCTCGAAATCGACGCTGCCATCCTTGTTGAAAGGCGTGATGAGCGCCACAAATGAGCCTTCGATCTTCATTTTTGACATGGTGGATCCAGTACGTGATGTTGAATTGATTGGTTAACTGAGGAGTATTCTCTCTCATCAGGCCATCATCGCCATAGGTTTGACATTGAGTGCCGTGCTGGCAGCCAAGGCCTGCGCCAGATCGTTGATCAGGTCTTCAGGATCTTCGAGACCGATGTGCAGGCGCACCGCCTGACCCGTGTAGGACCAGCGCTGCGTGCTGCGGCCGCCTGGGGTGAAGGGCACCACCAGACTCTCGTAGCCGCCCCAGGACAGCCCCAGGCCAAACAACTGGAGGCTGTCTATGAAAGCTTCAAAAGCTGCCGCAGGCATCTGATGCAGTGCGATGGCAAACAGGCCGCAAGCGCCTTTGAAATCGCGTTTCCACAAGGCATACCCGGGGTGATCGGGCAGCGCCGGGTGCATCACGGCCTCGACCTCGGGTCGTGCAGCCAGCCAGCGGGCCACTTGGATGCCGGATTTCGAATGCTGCTGCAGACGCACCCCCAGGGTTCTCAGGCCGCGCAAGGCGAGGTAAACATCGTCAGGTCCGGCGGTCTGGCCCAGATCGCGGCTGGTTTGCAACAGACGTGGCCATACGGCGCTGGTGCTGGTCACGATGCCCAGCATCGCATCTGAGTGACCAACGATGTATTTAGTGGCTGCCTGTATGGAGATATCCACGCCATGCTCAAAAGGCTTGAAGAAAAGCGGTGTGCCCCAGGTGTTGTCCATCACAACGAGTGCGCCGTGAGCATGGGCTGCCGCAGAAATCGCCGGCACATCCTGGATCTCAAAGGTTTCGGAGCCAGGGGACTCGACATAAACCACTTTGGTGTTGGGTTGCAGCAGTGCACTGATGTCGCTGCCCAGGCAGGGGTCGTAAGCTGTGACCTCAACGCCGTAGCGGCCCAGTACCCGGGTTAAAAATGTGCGGGTCGGAGAATATGCGCTGTCGGTCACCAGCACATGGTCGCCTGCAGAGAGCACCGAAGTCAGCGCAGTGACGGCCGCCGCCAGCCCTGAGGGGCAGAGCACCGAGCGGTAACCCCCTTCGAGTACGGCCATGGCCTCTTCCAGCGCATGGTGGGTGGGCGTGCCAAAGCGGCCGTAGGTGCTGACGCCGTGCTCGTCGGCCATGCTGCGTCTGTGTTTGTCTTCCCAATCCGCCAGCGAAGTCGACAAAATGGTCGAGCCACGAAAGACCGGCGTGTTGACAAGACCGGTAAACCGCTCGGGGTGACGCCCGGCGGATACCAGCAGAGTGTTCTCGCCAAGCTGGGACTTCGGGTGGTGGCGTGTGTTGCTTGTCATGGGCTGACTTTAAGAGTCAAAGCCAGAATTTTTCTTTCTTTTTCAGGGCTAAAATCGCTCGAAAAGAAAATAATTTACACTTTTTTTAAACTAAAATAAAAATAAAAATACCATGGATAAAAAAAACAGCAGCATTCTTGCTCTTTTGCAAGAAGATGCCACGATCTCCATCAATGAGATTGCCGAGCGCGTCAGCCTGTCGCCTACCGCTTGCTGGAAGCGCATCCAAAAAATGACCCAAGAGGGCATCATCCGCAAACAGGTTTGCCTGCTCGACAGCAAAAAACTGGGCGTGGGTGTGACGGTGTTTGTCGCCATCAAGACCAACCACCATGACCTGCAGTGGCTGCAGCGCTTTGCCGCCGGTGTGCGAGATATGCCCGAGGTGGTGGAGTTCTACCGGATGAGCGGCGAGATTGACTACCTTCTCAAGGTGCTCGTAGCGGACATTCAGGGATTCGATGAGGTCTACAAAAAGCTCATCAAGATCGTCGAACTTTTCGATGTCAGCTCCAGCTTCGCGATGGAAGAGCTGAAATACACCACAGCGCTTCCACTCATCTAGTCAAAAAATGTCCACTGAACCTATTGAACAGCGTTTCCCTTCCTTGTCTCACTGGGGCGCTTTCACGGCTGTCGTGAAGGACGGCAGGCTGCTGGCCTGCGAGCCTTTTGTGAAAGATGGCGCGCCGTCAGCCATTTTGCAGTCCATGCCCGGCATGATGCACTCGCCGCTGCGTATACGCCAGCCGGCCGTGCGTAAGGGGTGGCTGGCGCAACGCGAAAACAGCGACCGCAGCGCCCGTGGCACTGATTCATTTGTCGAGGTCAGCTGGGACAAGGCCCTTGAGCTCGCCGCCGGTGAGCTGCAAAGGGTGCGTGGCCAATATGGCAGCGAAGCCGTCTTTGGCGGTTCCTACGGTTGGTCGTCGGCCGGGCGTCTGCACCATGCGCGTACGCTGACCCATCGTTTTTTGAATGCCGGTGGTGGCTGCGTCAATCAGGCCGGCAACTACAGCTGGGGTGCCGCGCAATTCCTCTTGCCGCATGTGATCGGCACCTACATGCCGGTGACGGGCCGGGTGACCGACTGGAAGAGCATCGTTGCCTACACCCGGCTGTTTGTGGCCTTCGGCGGGCTGGCTCTGCGCAACGCACAGGTCACCTCGGGGGGCGCTGGCGAGCACTCAACACCGGCTTGGCTGGCGCGCGCAGTTGATGCGGGGGTGGATTTTGTGATCGTCAGCCCCACGCGCAGCGATGTGCCGGCAGGCATGCGGGCGCGCTGGATTCCCATTCGTCCCAATACAGATGCCGCCATGATGCTGGGCATGCTGCACACCTTGTTAACGGCCAACCTTCACGACAAGGCCTTTGTGCAATCGCACTGCGTGGGCTTTGAGCAACTTGCCACTTATGTTGTGGGGCGTCAGGACGGCCAGCCCAAGGACGCCGCCTGGGCCGCTGCGATTTGCGGCGTGCCTGCGCAAACTATCCGTGAGCTTGCGCTGCAAGCGTCGGGCACGCGCAGCCTGCTGACCTGTACCTGGTCGCTGCAGCGCGCTCACCATGGTGAGCAGCCTTACTGGGCCTGCATCGCGCTTGCGGCTGCCTTGGGGCAGATCGGTTTGCCCGGTGGCGGTTTTGCGTTCGGGCACGGCTCGATGAACGGCGTTGGCAACCCGCGGCCCGATGTGCCAGGCCCTGAAATGTCTGCCGGACACAACCCCACGGGGCGGTCCATTCCGGTCGCCCGCTTGGCCGACATGCTCCTGCAGCCCGGCCAGCCTTACCAGTTCAACGGCCGAGAAGCGACGTACCCTGACATCGAAATGGTTTACTGGGCGGGCGGCAACCCATTTCATCATCATCAGGACTTGAACCGCTTGGTGCGCGCGTGGCAAAAGCCGCAAACCGTGGTGGTGCACGACAGCTGGTGGACGCCCACGGCGCGGCGCGCGGACATCGTCCTGCCGGCCACCACCACGCTGGAGCGCAATGACATCGGTGGTTCATCACGCGACCGCTTTGTGATGGCCATGCACCAAGCCTTGCCACCGCAGGGTCAGAGCAGAAACGACTTTGATATTTACCGCGAGCTGTCGGCCATGGCCGGGCATGAACAGGCCTTCACGGAAAACCGCGACGAAGCTCAGTGGATTCGCCATATTTTCGATGACATGGCCGCACAGTGGGTTCTGGCCGGCTTTGCTGTGCCGGAGTTTGACTCATTCTGGCGCAAGGGTTACCTGGAGTTGCCGCAGCCCGCACGCGAGTTTGTGTTGTTCGAAGATTTTCGCAGCGACCCGGTGGCCCACGCGCTGAAAACACCATCCGGCAAGATCGAGCTGTATTCGGAACTTATCGCAGGTTTCGGGTATTCAGATTGCCTGCCCCATCCGGCCTGGCTGGCGCCCGTGGAATGGTTGGGTGCAGACGTCGCCAAGACCTGGCCGCTGCATTTGGTCACGTCACAGCCGGCTGGAAAATTGCACTCGCAGATGGATGCTGGTCTGGTTTCTGTGTCCGCCAAGATTCACTCGCGTGAACGCATACAACTCAATCCGCTGGACGCTGCGTCGCGCGGTATTAAGTCATTCGATCTGGTCCGGGTCTTCAATGACCGTGGCGCGTGCATGGCTGCAGCCGTGCTCAGTGAGGACGTGATGCCCGGCGTGGCTGTGATGTCCACCGGCGCCTGGTTTGACCCCCAAGGCAGCAGTCTGGAGCGCCACGGCAACCCGAATGTGTTGACAGTCGATGTCGGCACCTCAGCGCTGACGCAGGCACCGAGCGCCCTGTCGGCATTGGTGGAGGTGGCGAAGTGGACGGGTGACGTGCCAGATGTGAAGGCATTCGAGCTGCCCGTAATCAGCAGCGAAGACTGAACCTGCCACCCAACGAAGCTCAGCTCTCGGCGAGCAGCTTTTCAATCAACTGGTGCAGTGCCGCAAAGTCAGGTTGGCCGACATACTGCTTGACGATCTCACCGCGCTTGTTCAGCAAGTAAGTGGTCGGAGTGAGCTTGACATCACCCCAGGCTTTGGCGACTTCACCGGTGTTGTCAATGGCCACCTTGAAAGGCAGCTGGCGGGTCTCGGTGTAATTGACGACATAGCTGGGTGGGTCATAGCTCATGGCCACAGCCAGCGTGTCGTAACCCTTGGCTGCATATTTTTGATGCGTGCTGATCAACTTGGGCATTTCAGCCACGCAGGTCACACAGCTGGTCGCCCAGAAATTCACCAGCATGACCTTGCCCTTGAAGTCGGCTGTGGTTTTTTTGCTGCCGTCGAGCAGCACAAAAGTTGATTCAGGCGCATTTTGCGCATGGGTGCAAGCTTGCAAGCCAGCCGCCAGGGCCGCAAGCATCACCAGCCCCAAGGCCCAGCGAAGCAAGCCGGGAAGGCCAATGAGGTGGCGCGCGTCGTTGGCGTTCATGCAGCGCAGTCTAGCAAGATGCGGGTCAGATCTGCCGGGGCGCTGATCATCGGATCATGGCCTGTGGCCATCTCAAGCACCTGTGCGTCACGCGCCCAGGCGCCGCCCCAGAAGGCTGGGTCTTTCACGCGCTGCCGGCTGGGCTCAATCGTTGCCAATGCAGGTGCTGTGCAATTAATGAACGTACGGGGCGTTGCGGCAACACGCAATACATCAAAATCCAGAGGCATGCGGTAGGTGTGGCCGGGGTGCGGCGTTTGCCGGCGAAGCACCCAGGCGTGATCGGCGTCATGCAGGCCGAAGACGACAGGGTCTGGCGGCGGGAAACTGAAATTCGCACACGCCGCCGCCGCATCCAGCCTTTGCGTTTGGGTCGCTTTGGCTTGTGTGCTGCTCCAGCTCTCGCCGGGTTTGGGCACCACGGCATCCACGTAGACCAGGTGTTTGAGCCGCCCACCCATGCGGTCAGCGATGGCCGTGCCCAACATGCCGGCATAGGAGTGAACAGCGAGCACCACATCGGTCAACTCTTCGGCCTCTATCAATTGGCGAATGTCCTCAATATGTGTTTCGAGCGTGATGCTCGGGGACAGCAAATGCGCCCGCTCGCCCAGGCCAGTGAGTGTGATGGCGTGCACGCGCTGGCCTTGCTGCTGCAGCGCATGGCTGACGCGACGCCAGCACCATGCGCCGTGCCACGCACCATGAACCAATACAAAGTTCACCATCAGATCACCTGCTTGATTTTCAAGTCAGCCACCTGTTCTGCGGAGTAATGCAACACTTGGCTAAGCACTTCTTCTGTGTGCTGGCCCAGCAGCGGCGGCGGCAGGTCGATGCGCACCGGCGTAGCGCTGAGCTTGAGCGGGCTGGCCACCAGGCGCAGCTGGTCCTTGAGCGGATGCTGCCAGGGTGTGACCATGGCGCGCGCTTCGACCTGCGGGTCGGCAAACACTTCGCCCAGGTTGTTGATGGCACCGCAGGGCACTTTGGCCGCTTCCAGCGCGGCCAGCCAGTCTGCCTTGCCGCGCGACTTCATCACCACCTCAAGCTGCGGCACCAGTTGCGCGCGGTTCAGCACGCGGTTGCTGTTCTTGGCGAACAAGGGATTGCTGGCGAGTTCCGGCACGCCGGCCACTGCGCAAAACTTGGCGTACTGCGAGTCGTTGCCCACCGCCAAAATGAGGTGGTCTTTGTCGCCCGCTGCGTTGGGTGCCACTTCAAACACCTGGTAGGGCACGATGTTTTGGTGCGCATTGCCGACACGGCCCGGCACTTTGCCACTGACCAGGTAGTTGGCGCCGAGATTTGCCAGCATGGCCACCTGCGTGTCGAGCAAGGCCATGTCGACCTGTTGGCCTTCGCCGGTTTTTTCGGCATGGCGCAGCGCCGCCAAAATGCCGACCGTGGCGTACATACCGGTCATCAGGTCGGCCACGGCCACGCCGACTTTTTGCGGGCCGCCACCCAGGTCGTCGCGCTCGCCGGTCACGCTCATCAGCCCGCCCATACCTTGAATGGCGTAGTCGTAACCGGCGCGCTCGGCGTAGGGACCGGTCTGACCGAAGCCGGTGACCGAGCAGTAGACGATTCGCGGATTGATGGCCTTGAGGCTGGCGTAGTCCAGACCGTAGCGCGCCATGTCGCCGACCTTGAAGTTCTCGACAAACACATCGCAGTGAAGTGCGAGTTCGCGAATCAAGGCCTGTCCGGCCGGCTGCGCTATGTCACAGGTGACCGAGCGCTTGTTGCGGTTGGTGCCCAGGTAATAGGCGGCTTCGCGCGTTTCTGTGCCGGTGCTGTCATGCAAAAAGGGCGGGCCCCAGCTGCGCGTGTCGTCACCGGCGCCGGGGCGTTCGATCTTGAGGACATCGGCCCCCAGGTCGGCCAGGGTCTGGGTGCACCAGGGACCGGCTAGAACGCGGGAGAGGTCGAGGATGCGGATGCCTTCTAGTGAGTTCATGGCCTTCATTTTGCCCTCTGAGCGTTCAGTCTGGGCCGTGCAAGGCTCAAAAATGCATTGCCTGTAAAGTTCAGGGCTAAATCAGGCCCAGAACCGGGTCGACACGGGTCGCCCATTTTTCGCAATAAGTCCATTCATGACAATTTTTCTTCGTTCTCGTGCACTTGCGCCGGGCCTGTTGGTGGCGCTTGCCGGCTTGTTGTCGACAGCTTGCAGCCCCACCCTCAACTGGCGGGAGGTGCGTTTGGATGCTGGCGTGAGCTTGCTGCTGCCCTGCAAGCCTGACAAGGCGCAAAAGCAGGTGCCCTTAGGACCTGAACCCACCACCTTGACCATGCTCGGTTGCGAAGCCGGCGGCGCCACTTTTGCGGTGGCTGTGGCTGAGTTGCCGGATCCGGCCCAGGTGTCCGGCGTGCTGAGCCAGTGGCAGGCCATCACCTTGAAAAACATGAAAGCGGCGCCTTTGAGTGCGCCGCCGGCTTTGTTCAAGGTGGCGGGCGCTGATGCGAGCCCGGCGCCGGTGTGGCTGCAGGCCCAGGGCCAGCAAAATGATGGCAGCGCAGTGCAGAGTCGCGCAGCTTACTTTGCCAAAGGCGCCCGGATGGTTCAGGTCGTGATGTACGCACCCAAAATCAACCCGGATGCTGCGGACACCTTTTTCACCAGCCTGCGAATCGAATGATGCTGGCCAAAGGCGCATGATCTGCCGCTGGAACTTTCACCTAATAAAACAGGCCGGCGCCTGCAACGCCAAAACGACATGACGCTCGCTCACGCCCAACCGCTGACCACCCCGAACGAAGGACTTGAGACCAGGACCGCTGTCTGGGTGTTCCTGGCCTTTGCCGCCGCTTATTTTTGTTCTGCGCTGGTGCGCGCCATCACCGCCACCTTGTCGCCGGTGCTGACGCAGGATTTCAGTTTACAGGCCCGCGATCTGGGCTTGCTGGCGGGCGGCTACTTTTTGGGCTTTGCGGCCATGCAGTTGCCGCTGGGCAGCGTATTGGACCGCCATGGCCCCAAGCGTGTGATCCTGTATTTTTTAACGCTGGCGGTTTTAGGTTGCCTGGCCTTTTCTCTCGCCACAACCTTTGCCGGGTTGCTGGCCGCCAGGGTGCTGATTGGCATGGGCGTCAGTGCTTGCCTGATGGCTCCGCTCACTGGCTACCGGCGCTGGCTGAGCAGCGGTGTGCAGTTGCGCGCCAACTCCTGGATGCTCATGACCGGCTCGCTCGGTATGCTGGCCTCGACGCTGCCGGTGCAGTGGCTCATGCCCTTGACCGGCTGGCGCCCTATGTTCTGGATTCTGGCTGCGTTGACTGGGCTGTCGATGATGCTGATCTGGTGGCTGGTACCTGCCTGGAAAAACAAGGTACCCACGCTTTCTGAAAGTCTTGCCCCTGCGGTCCCCGCATCGTCAAGCTACGCTGAGATCTGGCGCAGCCGGTATTTTCAGAAAATGTCGCTCTTGGCGTTCTTCAATTATGGCGGCTTTGTGGCGATTCAGACCTTGTGGGCCGGGCCGTGGATGGTGCGCGTGGCCGGCTACACGCCTCTCGAATCAGCCACCGGCCTGTTTTACATCAACGCTGTCATGCTCGTGACATTCTGGGCCTGGGGCATGCTGAACCCGGTATTGGCGCGCAAAGGCTGGAGCGCCGACCGCTTGATCAGCTGGTGCCTGCCCGTGAGCATCCTGGTACTGGCGGTCAATATTGCCGGCGGCAGCCAAACCGGCTGGCTGGGTTGGGCCTTGTTTTGCGTGTCCTCAAGTGTCATGGGCATAGCGCAGCCAGCGGTGGGCATGGCCTTTGCACCCGCACTGGCCGGTCGCGCGCTGTCCGCTTACAACCTCTTGATTTTTGCCGGTATCTTTGTCGTGCAGTGGGGCATAGGCTTGTTGGCAGACGCTTTCAAGGCGGGCGGTATGAGCGAAGTTGCCTGTTTTCAAGCGGCCATGAGCGTCTTTATGTGTTGCTGCGCCGCCTCATACGCCTACTTCCGCTGGGTGAAGGCTGATAATTCACCGCAATGAACGGTATTCTCATCATCGCGCACGCGCCTCTGGCTTCTGCACTGCGCCAATGTGTGGCGCATGTTTTCACAGATCACCCTGAGGCCGTGGCCGCTTTGGATGTTCAGCCCAACACCCCGCCCGAGGAAACACTGGCGCAGGCGCGCATCATGCTGGCACAGCTGGGCACTTCCCATGCGCTGGTGCTGGCCGATGTCTTTGGCGCGACACCCTGCAACGTGGCGCAAAAACTGGTCGATGGCGTGCACTCCAAGCTGCTCACCGGTGTCAACGTGCCCATGCTGCTGCGCACACTTTCTTACCGCAATGAGTCACTCGATGCCCTGGTCGCGCGCGCCTTGATGGGCGCCACACAGGGCGTGATGCAGGTGGCCATCACTGCCCCGCAAAACCAGAACCGCCGAAACCATGATCAAGACCAGCGCGACCATCAGCAATAAATTGGGCTTGCACGCCCGTGCCTCTGCCAAGCTGACCAAGCTCGCCGGCAGTTTCCCGTGCGAGGTCTGGATCAGCCGCGGCGAACGCCGCGTCAACGCCAAAAGCATCATGGGCGTGATGATGCTGGCTGCAGGCCTGGGTGCCACGGTGGAACTGGAGACGAACGGCGTTGACGAGCAAGTCGCCATGGACGCTTTGCTGGCCATGATGGCGGACAAGTTTGGCGAGGGCGAGTAGCTTGTTAGCCCCCACGCTTGTCGCTGCGCGTACTGCGCTGCCCCCCGGGGGGGCTGTCCCGCCTTGGGGCGGCCCGGCGGCGGGGCTGTTGGCTCCCACGCTTGTCGCTGCGCGTACTGCGCTGCCCCCCGCGGTTAGTCAAGACCCTTGGGGTGGTACATGACTTTTTCGATCCATGGCCTGGCGGTCTCGCGCGGTATTGCCATCGGGCGGGCGGTGCTGGTGGCGTCGAGCCGTGCCGATGTGGCGCATTACTTTGTCGAGGCCTCTGGCGTCCAGTCTGAGATTCAGCGGGTTCGTGATGCGCGCAATACCGTGGTCGAAGAGATTTCGCGCCTGCAACGCGACTTGCCGGTTGATGCGCCGCATGAACTCGCGGCCCTGCTGGATGTTCACCTCATGCTCTTGCAGGACGAGCAGCTGATCAGCGGCGTCAAGGGTTGGATTTCTGAGCGGCATTACAACGCCGAGTGGGCTCTGACAACGCAGTACGAGATGATCGCCCGTCAGTTTGACGAGATGGAAGATGAGTACCTGCGTGAACGCAAAGCCGACCTTGAGCAAGTGGTCGAGCGGGTGCTGCGTGCGATGAAGGGCGTCGCTTCGCCGGTACAGCTTAAAAATCAAGGGGCGCGCAAACAGCAGCAAGACTTGTTGCATGACGACAAACTGGACGTTCCGCTGGTGCTGGTCGCGCACGATTTGTCACCGGCCGACATGTTGCAATTCAAGCAGAGTTTGTTTGCCGGCTTTGCCACCGATGTTGGTGGGCGTACTTCGCACACTGCCATCGTCGCGCGCAGCATGGACATACCGGCGGTGGTTGGAGCGCGCAGCGCCAGTCAGCTGATCAAGCAGGACGACTGGGTCATCATTGACGGCGATGCCGGCGTGCTGATCGTCGATCCTTCGCCCATCATCCTGGCCGAGTATGTCTTCAAGCAGCGACAAGGTGCACTCGAGCGCGAGCGTCTGAACCGTTTGCGCCACACGCCGGCCGTCACTCTCGACGGTCAAAAAGTGGAGCTGCTGGCCAACATTGAAATGCCCGAAGACACAGGGGGCGCGATCCAGGCTGGCGCCGTCGGCGTGGGCTTGTTCCGCAGCGAGTTCTTGTTCATGGGCCGTATCGGTAACTTGCCTGACGAGGAAGAGCAATACCTGGCCTACCGCCAGGCCATCGAGGGCATGCAGGGTCTGCCAGTGACCATCCGCACGGTGGACATTGGGGCTGACAAGCCCTTGGAGCGCCACACCAAGGCGCAAGAGGCGCACCTGAACCCGGCGCTGGGCCTGCGCGCGATCCGCTGGAGCCTGGCCGACCCGCCCATGTTTTTGACACAGTTGCGCGCTATCTTGCGTGCTGCTGCGCATGGGCAGGTCAACTTGCTGGTGCCCATGTTGGCGCATGCCTCTGAAATCCGGCAAACCATGTCTTTGATTGATCACGCGCGCGCCACCCTGGACAGCAAAGGCCAAGCCTATGGACCAGTCAAGCTCGGTGCCATGATCGAGATACCGGCTGCCGCGCTGACGCTCAAGCTGTTCCTCAAATATTTTGATTTTTTGTCTATCGGTACCAACGACCTCATTCAGTACACGCTGGCGATTGACCGCGCCGATGAGGCCGTCGCGCATCTCTACGACCCTTGCCATCCGGCTGTGCTCGGGTTGGTGGCCGACACCATCGCCGAGTGCAATGCGCAAGGCAAGGGCATCAGCGTGTGCGGCGAAATGGCGGGCGACGCCAACATGACGCGGCTCTTGCTGGGTCTGGGTTTGCGCAGTTTTTCAATGCACCCCTCGCAGATCCTGTCGGTCAAGCAGCAGATCTTGCGGGCCGATGCCGGCAAGCTCCAGGGCTGGGCGCAAGGGGTGCTGGCCAGCGAAGACCCGGCTTCTTTGCTGTAAGCGGCTATCGGGCCCGTGTGCCCAGCAAAGCGGCAAACATGATCATCAGCGCTGCCAGCGCAATGCTCCAGCTCCACTGCCGCCCTGTGACCACGATCAGCAGGGCGGTCGAGCCCAGCGGCGTGAGATAACTCAAGATACCGATCTGCCGCGCGTCGCCCAGCTTGAGCGCTTTGTCCCACAGGAAAAAAGCGCCGCCCAGCGGGCCCAGTCCCATCAGCACCAGCAGCAAGCCGTCACGCAAGCTCAGGCTCGTGGGCGCTTCCAGCGCCCAGTGGCACAGCAAGGACAGCGCGCCAGACACCAAAGCGAAAAGGCCAATTGCAGTGGTCGGGAACGCTGCCACACGTTGCGTCAACAGCGAATAACTAGCCCACATGAAAGCCGCCGCCAGAGCTGCCAGATAACCGGTCACCGTGCCCGTGCCACCCGGCGCAGGCGCTGCGGCGGCACCACCCGCAGCGCCTAAAATAGCCAGCGCTGCACCACCAAAGCCAAGCAACCCCGCACCCAGGTGCACTGGCCGAAGCTGCATGTTCTTGACCAGTACGGGCGCCAGCACCACCATCAGCAGCGGCCACAGGTAGTTGATCAGGTTGGCTTCCACCGCCGGCGCCAGGCGCAGCGCCATGAACAGCATGAAGTGGTAACCAAACAAGCCGTAGATGCCCAGCGCCAAGGTCGAAAGCGGTACGCGCCATTGGCGCGGGTCACGCAGCACCTGCGGCAGCGCCAGCAGACCGCCAATCAGCAGCGACACGCCGGTCAGCAAAAAAGGAGGCAGGTGCTTGAGCAGCACACCCAGCGAAGCCACTGACACCCAGAGCGCAATGGCCCCCAGGGCGAAGAGCTGCGCTTTCACTTCACGGCGTTCGAGGCCGCTGCCGCTTCTGCAGCGGCATGCGCCTGCTGGTCAGCGTGGTAGCTTGAGCGCACCATCGCACCCACAGCGGCGTGCGAGAAACCCATTTCGTAAGCACGCGTCTCGAACATCTTGAAAGTGTCCGGGTGCACATAGCGGCGCACCGGCAGGTGCGAGCTGGAGGGCGCCAGGTACTGGCCGATGGTCAGCATGTCGATCTGATGATCGCGCATGTCCTGCATCACTTGCAGGACTTCTTCGTCGGTCTCGCCCAGGCCGACCATGATGCCGCTCTTGGTTGGCACGCCCGGGTGCAGAGCCTTGAATTTTTTCAGCAGGTTCAGCGAGAACTGGTAGTCGCTGCCGGGGCGCGCTTCTTTGTACAGGCGCGGCGCGGTTTCCAGGTTGTGGTTCATCACGTCGGGCGGTGCCAAGGTCAGGATGCCCAGTGCGCGGTCATCGCGGCCGCGGAAATCGGGCACCAGTACTTCAATTTGCGTGCGTGGTGACAGCGCGCGGATGCGTGAGATGCAATCGACAAAATGCTGCGCGCCGCCGTCGCGCAGGTCGTCGCGGTCTACGCTGGTGATCACCACATAACTGAGCTTGAGGGCGGCAATCGTCTTGGCCAGATTTTCCGGTTCGTTGACGTCCAGCGGGTCGGGCCGGCCATGGCCGACATCGCAAAACGGGCAACGCCGCGTGCACTTGTCGCCCATGATCATGAAAGTGGCTGTACCTTTGCCAAAGCATTCGCCGATGTTCGGGCAGCTGGCTTCTTCGCACACCGTATTGAGCTTGTTCTCGCGCAGGATCTGCTTGATCTCGTAAAAGCGTGTGCTTGGGCTGCCGGCCTTGACGCGGATCCAGTCGGGTTTCTTAAGTACTTCGGCACGCTCGACCTTGACCGGAATGCGCGAGAGCTTGGCCGCCGCCTTTTGTTTGGCCAGCGGGTTGTAGTCCTGCTGGCTTTGGGCTTCGCGGACGACCGGGTTGCCGGTTTCGGATGTGCTCATGGTGTTTCTCGGTTGTGCTCGCGGGCGCGTAGCGTTCAGCGCTTCACGGCGCCAGGTAGCTGCTGAGCTTGTGACCCAGCACCTCGGCGGCTTCCTGCCAACTGGCTGACACACCGATTGTAGAAAGGTCGATGGTCTTGAGCCCGGCGTAGCCGCAGGGGTTGATGCGCGAGTAGGGTTCAAGGTCCATCGCCACATTCAGCGCCACCCCGTGGTAGGTGCAGTGGCGGCTGACCTTGATGCCCAGCGCGGCGATCTTGCCCAGGCCGCGAAAGGGGTCGGCCGGCGGGCGTGGGCCAGTCAGTGCAGCGTGCGCGTGCGGGTCGTCCAGCCGCACATAAATGCCCGGCGAGCCGGCTATGCGGTGACCCGTCACGTCAAAGTGCGCCAGGGTTTTGATCACAGACTCTTCAATCCGGTAGACGTATTCCTTGACGTAATAGCCGGCGCGCTTCAAATCGATCAGCGGATAAGCCACCACCTGGCCCGGTCCGTGGTAGGTCACCTGCCCGCCCCTGTCGCTTTGCACCACGGCAATGGTGCCGGGGTTGAGCAGATGGTCGGACTTGCCGGCCAGGCCTTGTGTGTAGATGGGCAGGTGCTCGCAAATCCATAGCGCATCAGGCGTGTTGGCGTTGCGTGCGCCGGTGAAGTCCTGCATGGCCGCAACGGTGCCGGCGTAGTCCAACAGGCCAAGTTGACGCGGCGCAAGGGCCATGTCAGCGGGTCGGACTCACAGCACCACCTTGACCATCGGGTGCGTGGACAAGGTGCGGTACAGCTCGTCGAGCTGCTCACGGCTGGTGGCGGTGACGGTGATGGTCACGCCCAGGTATTTGCCGCCCTTGCTTTCGCGCAGCTCAATGGTGCTGGCATCGAAGGCCGGGTCAAACTGGCGGGCGATGATGCTGATGGCGTGCACCAGGCCATCGACTTTCACGCCCATCACCTTGATGGGAAATAAGGAAGGGTATTCGATCAGCGACTCTTGTCGCGCTGCCGGCTCAGGTGGCTTGACGCTCATGCAGCAGCGTCTTTCTTGGCGCGCTGGTAGCCCGCATACAACTTGTCATAGGCGGGGCCCGGCAAGCCTGTGCCGACGGGCAGGCCGTCAAGCCGGGTGATCGACAAGACCTCTTTGGTGGCAGAACTCAGCATCAGCTCGTCGGCGGCAAACACTTCTGCGCGGCTGACACGGCGCAGCTCAAAGCGCAGACCGGCGGCGCGGCACAGCTCGTCTATCAGGCCGTAGCGTATGCCTTCGAGCACCAGGTTGTCTTTGGGCGTACCCAACACGCAGCCGTCCTTGACCACCCAGACGTTAGAGGTGGCGGCTTCGCTCAGCATGCCGTCGCGAAACATCACGGTTTCCATGGCGCCCACATCGGCACTGATCTGCCGGGCGAACACCGCGCCCATTAAGCTGGTGCTTTTAATGTGCGCTTTTTCCCAGCGAAAGTCGTCGGCGGTGACACAGGCCACGCCGGTCGCCCGTTGCGCCGCCGAAGCCGGCTTCATCAGGTTGGTCATGACAAACACGGTTGGCGCTAAGCCGGTGGTCATGACGTGGTCGCGCAGCGCCACGCCGCGTGTGACCTGGATGTAAATGAGCTGGTCCAGCTTGTCTGCAGCTACCCCTGCCCCAGCGGCATAACTTGCTATCAGTTTTGCGGCCACGGCTTGCCATGCAGCATGCGTCAGGGGATTGGGCATGCGCAATTCGCCCAAACTACTGTCTAGCCGGGCCATGTGCTGTGCAAAGCGAAAGGGCTTGCCGGCATACACCGGCAGTACTTCATAGACGCCATCGCCAAAAATAAAACCGCGGTCCAGCACGCTGATTTTGGCGTCTTGCAAGGCGGTGTACTCGCCATTGAGGTAGCACAGTGTGCGCGGCAGATCGGCGGCAGGATCGCCCGCCAGGGGCGCGGAAGTCGATGTGTGGCTGGTGCTCATGGCGTCATTGTCGGGCAAAGCTCGGGAGATCAGCGCCAAAGCGCCACGGCCGCGATCGCCAGTGCGCCCAGCGCCAAGTTCAATTGGGCCAGTTTGGCGATCTGCCCAAGTTTTTGCCCGGCTTGGGGCCAGTCGGCAGCTTCCACAGCGGCGCGCAGGCGCCGGAAAGGGCCAAAATAAAGATGCCCGAATACCGCAAACATCAGCAGCCCGATGCCCAGCATCAAGTGCCAGCCCACGGGGGCTTGCTTCATTCCGACGCCCAGCAGCATCACCATGCCGGTGGCCAGCAGCAGCCCGATGCTCGGCCAGACCAGCCTGAAAAACCGCCCGAGTACCTGGGCCATCAATGGCAGGCGCTGCGGTGGTGGCAAATCCATCGCCGCCGGGCGCAAGGCAAAAAGCATGAAGCTCACCCCACCCATCCAGACGATGGCGGCGCTGACATGGAGAAAATTCATTAAATTGTTCATGGCATTTTGGTAAGAGTATGTGGTCGCAGGATAAGCCCCCAAGTCAATGAGTATGACCCTATTGACGAAAGACACGGGTTTCTACGTATAATGAGAGGCTTTGTTGGGTGTGCCTGTTGTAACTTTCGCGTAACCGGTGGTGTGGACAATGACAGAAACGCCAGGTAACGCACCCGCCGAAGAATCTGATTTCAGCCCCTTGACGCCTGAGCAGGCGCACCAGCTGATTGCTCAGAATCCTTCGTTGTCGGTGTGGTGGGTGCTTTCAGCTCAGTTGGTGGTGGGTGTTGTGGCCGCGATGTTTGCTGGCGTACTCACTGGCCAAGGGGCGTCGGCTTGGTCGGCGTTTTACGGTTGTCTGGCGGTGGTGATTCCGGGTGCGCTGTTTGCCCGCGGTCTTCGGAGTCAGTTTTCCTCTATCAGCGCCGTCACGGCGGGTTTTGGTTTTTTTGTGTGGGAGGCGGTCAAAATTGGCGTGAGTGTCGCCATGCTGGCCGCAGCCCCCCGGTTGGTTGCAGATCTGGACTGGTTGGCCATGCTGATCGGACTCATCGTGACC
>CAXNEG010000002.1:0-26930 GCA_964201305.1 Polaromonas sp. | reverse complement strand
GGGTTCAGGCGCGCGTCGGCCTTGGCTTTCTTTTTGAGCTGGCCGCCCTCGACGGTGACGAAGCTCGGGCAAAAGCCCTTGGTGCAGGAATAGTCCTTGTTGCAGGTGCTCTGGTTGACCTGCCGTTTGCGGCCGAACTCGGTTTCCAGCGGCTCGATAGACAGGCAGTTGGATTGCTCGCCGCAGTCGCCGCAGCCTTCGCACACCAGCGGGTTGATCAGCACGCGCCTGGCCGGGTCCACCAGCGCGCCGCGCTTGCGGCGACGGCGCTTTTCGGTGGCGCAGGTCTGGTCGTAAATGATGACGGTGCAGCCCTTGATCTCGCGCAGCTCCCGCTGAATCACGTCCAGCGCATCGCGGTGATGCACGGTCACGCCCTCGGTCACGCCCTCGTACTTTTCGGGCTCGTCAGTGACCACCACGGTTTTGACAGCGCCCTCGGCGCGCATCGACTGCGCGATCTGCGTCACCGAATGGCCCTCGGGCCGCTCGCCCACGGGCTGGCCACCCGTCATGGCCACGGCGTCGTTGTACAAAATTTTGTAAGTGATGTTCACGCCGGCGGCAATGCTCTGGCGGATCGCCAGCATGCCGCTGTGAAAGTAAGTTCCATCACCCAGGTTGGCAAAGATATGGGTGTCGGTGGTGAAGGGCTGCTGGCCGACCCAGGGAACGCCCTCGCCGCCCATTTGCGTGAAACCCATGGTGCTGCGGTCCATCCACAGCGCCATGTAATGGCAGCCGATGCCGGCCATGGCGCGCGAGCCCTCCGGTACCTTGGTGCTGGTGTTGTGCGGGCAGCCCGAGCAAAACCAGGGCGTGCGCTCGGTGTTGACCTCCAGCACCTGCATGGCGCGCTCTTTGGCCTCAATCAAGGCCAGCCGCGCAGCGATGCGCGCGCGCAGCTCGCTCGGCAGGTCGAGTTTTGTCACGCGCCCCGCAATGGCCTTGGCGATCAGCGCGGGCGACAGGTCGGCGTTGGCGCGCAGCAGCGTGTGCGCCGCCGGGTTGGACATGCCCCACTCGCCGCCGCTGAAGTCGCCTTCGACCTCGTTGAACTTGCCCAGGATGACCGGCCGCACATCGGCGCGCCAGTTGTACAGCTCTTCTTTGAGCTGGTATTCAATGACCTGGCGTTTTTCTTCGACCACCAAAATCTCTTGCAATCCGGTGGCAAATTCGCGCGTCAGTTGCGCCTCTAGCGGCCACACCACGCCGACCTTGTGCAGCCGGATGCCGACCTGCCGGCAAGCCGCATCGTCCAGCCCCAGATCGACCAGCGCCTGGCGGGTGTCGTTGTAGGCCTTACCGCTGGCGATCAGCCCGAAGCGGTCGTTCGGGCCCTCAATCGCGTTGTAGTTCAGCCGGTTGGCGCGTATGTAAGCCAGCGCGGCATACCACTTGAAGTCAAACAGGCGCTGCTCTTGTTCGAGTGCGCTATCAGGCCAGCGAATGTGCACGCCGCCGGGCGGCATTGCAAAGTCGGTCGGCAGCTTGATTTGCACGCGCTGCGGGTCGATCAGCGCGCTGGCCGAGGACTCCACAATTTCCTGGACCGTCTTCATGCCGGCCCAGACGCCGGCATAGCGGCTCATGGCCAGCGCGTGCAAGCCCAGGTCCAGAATCTCCTGCACGCTGGCCGGAAAAAACACCGGCAGCCCGCAGGCCTTAAAAATGTGGTCGCTTTGGTGCGCAGCGGTCGAACTCTTGGCCACGTGGTCGTCACCGGCCACCGCCAGCGCGCCGCCCCAGGGCGTGGTGCCGGCCATGTTGGCATGCTTGAAAACGTCTGAGGTGCGGTCCACGCCAGGGCCCTTGCCGTACCAAATGCCGAACACGCCGTCGTACTTGTTGGTGCCCGGTGGCGCAAAGCCCAGCTGCTGAGTACCCCAGACGGCGGTTGCCGCCAGCTCCTCGTTCACGCCCGGCTGAAACACGATGTGTTGCGCCTTGAGGTACTTGGCCGCCTTCCACAGCGCCTGGTCATAGCCACCCAGCGGCGAGCCGCGGTAGCCTGAAATAAAGCCGGCGGTGTTTTTGCCCTGCTGCGCATCCCGCAGCCGCTGCAGCATGGGCAGCTTGACCAGCGCCTGCACGCCGCTCATGAAGGCGTAGCCATAGTCCAGGCTGTACTTGTCGTCCAGCGTGACGGTTTCCAGCGACTGGCGGATGTGCTCTGGCAAAGGGGCGTTCATGGCGAGATCTCCAGGTACGTGTAGCGCCAAAGTGTATGCCTCTGGCGACGTCGGTGGCGGTCGACAACGCAGATTAAGCGCCAGCTAGCGCACCACCCGGGATGAGGTTAGCAGGCTTCAGGCCGGCATTTTTACCGGGGCTTTGCTAAGACCGGTAGCGGACAAGGCGGCCAGCCTTGTAAAGTCGGGGTTAGCCTTTCATTCCAACCAGAAGCAAGTCCATGAGCCGATTCAGTCTTTCCAAACTCTCCACTGTGTGGCCTTATGCGCTGGCCGCCTTGCTATTGGCCGGAGCGGGCGCGGGCGTCAAGCTCTACTTTTTCCCGGCCAGCAAGCCGCCGGCTTTTGTCACGGCCACGGCCTCGCTGGGGGACCTGGAGCAGTCGGTGTTGGCCACCGGGACTTTGCAGGCGTTCAAGCAGGTCAGTGTGGGTGCGCAGGCTTCGGGGCAGATCAAGACGCTGGCTGTGGCCTTGGGCGACAGCGTTAAAAAGGGCCAACTGATCGCCGAGATTGACGCGCTCAAGCAGCAAAACGAGTTGCGCAACACCCAGGCCGCGCTGCAAAGCGCCGAGGCCTTGCTCGGTTCCCGCCGCGCCTTGCTGCGCCAGGCTGAGCTGAACTTTGAGCGGCAAAAAGAGTTGCTGGCCGCCGATGCGATTTCGCGCCAGGCTTTTGAGCAGGCCGAGGCCACGCTGGGCACCAGCCGCGCGGACATCAAAACCTCTGAGGCGCAGATTGCGCAGGCGCGCATTGCGGCGGACACCGCCAAGCTCAATGTCGGCTACACCCGCATCCTGGCACCGATGGCCGGCGTGGTGGTCGCCATCGTCACGCAGCAGGGGCAGACGGTCAACGCCAACCAAAGCGCGCCCACCATCATCAAACTGGCGCTGCTGGACACCATCACCGTCAAAGCGCAGATTTCTGAAGCCGACGTGGTTCGCGTCAAGCCCGGGCAAAAGGTTTACTTCACGATTTTGGGCGCGCCGGACAAGCGTTACTACACAACGCTGCGCAGCGTCGAGCCCGCGCCAGAATCAATCGCCACAGAAACTCAAAGTAGCAGCAACACAGCCATTTACTACAACGGCCTGCTGGATGTGCCCAACCCCGAAGGTCGCTTGCGCATCTCCATGACGGCGCAGGTCTACATCGTGCAAAGCGAAGCCAAGGGTGTCATCACCATTCCGTCTGCCGCCATCGAGCAGACGGGGCGGCGCGGCCCGGCCAGCGTGCGCGTGGTGGGCGCCGACGGCAAGCCTGAAAAGCGCACGGTCAAAGTCGGTATCAACAACAATGTCAATGCGCAAATTCTGGAGGGCCTGGCCGAAGGCGAGAAGGTGGTGCTCAGTGAAGCGCCGCCGCCCGGCAGCCAGAGCACGCTGCGCCAAGCACCGCGCATCCGGTTTTGAGGGCTGAGGCTTTGACCGGTAATACCGCTGACGCACCCGCGCTGCTTGAGCTGCGCGGGCTGCAGCGCGACTTTCCGGCGGGCGAAAGCACGATCACCGTGCTGGCCGACGTCAACCTGGATATTCGCGCCGGCGAGATGGTGGCCATCGTCGGTGCCTCGGGTTCGGGCAAGTCCACGCTGATGAATATTCTGGGTTGCCTGGACAAACCCAGCGCCGGCAGCTACCGCGTGGCCGGCCGGCCGACCGGCCAGCTGGGCCCCGACGCGCTGGCTGAGTTGCGGCGCGAGCATTTCGGTTTTATTTTTCAGCGCTACCACTTGCTGGGTGACTTGAGCGCACTGGGTAATGTGGAGGTGCCGGCGGTTTACGCTGGCCGCCCAAGCAAAGCGCGGCGTCAGCGCGCCCTTGCCTTGCTTACGCGCCTGGGCATGGCTGACAGGTTGCAACACAAGCCGGGCCAGCTCTCGGGCGGGCAGCAACAGCGCGTGAGCATTGCGCGCGCGCTCATGAACGGCGGCCACGTGCTGCTGGCCGACGAGCCGACCGGCGCGCTGGACACGCAAAGCGGCGCCGAGGTGATCAAGATTTTGTTGGAGCTGCATGCCGAGGGTCACACCATCATCATCGTGACGCACGACATGCAAGTGGCCGCGCACGCCGACCGCATCATTGAGCTGAGCGACGGGCGCGTGGTGTCCGACCGGCTGACCCGGCCCGATGCCGCACCGACAGGCGCTGTGCTCAAAACCCCAACGACTTCCAGCGGCCGCTGGCAGGCTGCGCGTGACCGCTTTGGCGAAGCCTTTCGCATGGCCCTGCTGGCCATGAACGCGCACCGCCTGCGCACCTTTTTGACCATGCTGGGCATCATCATCGGCATTGCCTCGGTGGTCTCGGTGGTGGCGCTGGGCGAGGGCTCGCGCCTGCAGATTTTGAAGAACATCAGTGCCATTGGCACCAACACCATCGAGATCTTTTCAGGCTCCGGCTTCGGTGACCAGCGCGCTGCGCGCGTGCGCACCCTGGTGCCGGGCGACGCCGCCGCGCTGGCCCAGCAAAGCTACGTAGACAGCGTCACGCCCAGTGTCAGTACTTCGGCCACATTGCGTTACGGCAACATTGCCGTGACCGGCACCATCAATGGCGTGGGCGAGCAGTATTTCCGCGTGCGTGGCGTGCAGCTGGCCGCCGGCCGAACCTTTGACGAAGACAGCGTGGCCGGCCTGGCGCAAGAAGTGGTCATTGACGACAACACCCGTAAGCAACTTTTTCCGCGCAACCCCAACCCGGTGGGCGAAGTGATTTTGCTGGGCCAGGTGCCTTGCCGCGTGGTTGGCGTGGCCAAGCGCAGCGAGTCGGCCTTTGGCAATTCGGAGGCGCTCAATGTGTGGATTCCGTACACCGCCGCCATGAGCCGCGTGACCGGCCAAAGCCATTTGCGTAGCATCACGGTGCGCATCAGCGACGAGGTGTCGGCCGAAGCCGCCGAACAAGGCGTCAACCGGCTGCTCTTGCAACGCCACGGCGTGCAAGACTTTTTTGTACTCAACACCAACACCATCCGCCAGACCATTGAAAGCACCACGCAAACCATGACGCTGCTGATCTCGGCCATTGCGCTTATCTCGCTGATCGTCGGCGGCATTGGCGTGATGAATATCATGCTGGTGTCGGTGACCGAGCGCACGCGCGAGATCGGTGTCCGCATGGCGGTGGGTGCGCGCCAGGCCGACATACGCCAGCAGTTTTTGATTGAAGCGGTGTTGGTGTGCCTGCTAGGCGGCGTGTTGGGCATTGGCCTGTCGCTGCTGGTGGGCTGGGGCTTTGAAAAATCCGGCAGCAGCTTCACGCTGGTGTATTCAACGCTCTCCATGGTGGCCGCCTTTGTCTGCTCTACGCTGATCGGCGTGATCTTCGGCTTTTTACCCGCCAACAATGCTGCCAAGCTCAACCCGGTCGACGCCCTCTCTCGAGAATAAAGACAAGCATGAACCCGCTCCCAACCCAAACGTTTTTTCTTTTGGTGCGCCGGCCTCTGGCGCTGGCTGTCCTGCTCATGCTGGGTGGCTGTGCTTCCACATTCAATTCCCTGTTTCGCACACCCGCACTCAAGATGCCGGCTCAGTACAGCCAGGACGGCGCCCTCAGCACACCCCTTACACCCGCCACACCGTGGTGGACGCGTTTGAATGATCCCGTGCTTGATCAGCTGGTGGCTGAGGTGCTGGCACGCAACAACAACCTGGCCGCAGCCACCATTCGCGTGCGGCGAGCACAACTGCAAGCCGGCCTGGCAGACCAGGCGCTGCAACCTGCCCTGGCAGGCAGCGCCAGCATGGGCACACGACGCTCTTTAGAAGCCGACGCCACCAGCTCTCGCAGCAGCGGTGTGACGCTGAGCGCCAGCTATGAAATAGATTTGTGGAACAAACTCGGCAGCCAGCGCGAAGTCGCGCGATGGGAAGCGCTGGCCAGCGAGCAGGACCGCCAAAGCACGCGCCTGGCGCTGGTTGCTACCACGGCCAGGTTGTACTGGCAGTTGGCGTTTGTTAACCAACGCCTGGCCGCCAATACGCAAAGCATCGCTTATGCGCAAACCACGTACCAGCTGGTGCAAACGCAGTACCGCGCCGGCGCGGCCTCCGGCCTGGAAGTGGCCGAAGCCCAGCAAGCGCTGGCCAGCCAGCAAGCCAGCCAAAGTGCTTTGCAACAACAGGCGGTAGAAGCACGTACCGCGCTGGCCCTGCTGTTGGACAGCGCGCCCGGCAGCCAAGCTGCAAGCAATCCCGCGGCCTTGCCAGTCGGCGAATTGCCTGTGCTGCAAGCCGGCCTGCCCGCCAGCCTGCTGGCCCGCCGGCCCGACCTGCGCGCCGCAGAACTGCGTCTGCGCGAATCCTTCACGCGCATCGACGCTACCCGCGCCAGCTACTACCCGGCGCTCAGCCTGACCGGCAGCCTGGGCAGCTCCAGCACCCAGTTGACCAATCTGCTGCAAAACCCGGTGGCCGCGCTCGGCCTGGGTGTGACCCTGCCCTTTTTGCAGCGCGCCAACATGCAGCTGAGCATCCAGGTGTCTGAAACGCAATACGAAGAAGCCGTGGTCAACTTTCGCCAGACGCTTTACACCGCCTTGGGCGACGTGGACAACGCCTTGTCAGCGCGCCAGCAGCTGGCGCAACAAGCCGCCCGCCTGCAAGAAAGCCTGCAAGCCGCCCGCACCGCCGAGCGTTTGTATGAGGCCCGCTACCGAGCCGGTGCCGCCGCCCTCAAAGCCTGGCTGGACGCCCAAGAAAAGCGCCGCTCGGCAGACATCGCTCTGGCCGACAACCGCCTGGCCCGCCTCAACAGCCAAGCCGCGCTGTATCAGGCGCTGGGCGGCGATGCAGAGCCCGCATCGGCGCCCTGATCAGTCCCCTGCCGTCACTCCTGCGTAGGCAGGAATCCATCCCCAACGGCGCTTACTCCGGGCCCGAAGAGGGATCCGCGCCTTCGCGAGGATGGCGGGAAATTGGCAGCCCTGACGCCCGTGCAGGCGCTCGCTCAGCGCGGCCACAACACCCAGAGCCGCAGCGGCTGGTTTACTTTGCTGGCCAGCGCACCGGCTTCGGGGCCGGTACCTGCAAAGTAGTCTGCGCGCACAGCGCCTACGATGGCGCTGCCGGTGTCTTGGGCCATCACCAGTTTTTGCAATTGCACGCTGGGGCCTGGTGTGCTGAGCCAGACGGGTGTGCCATAGGGGATGCTGCCGGGGTCGACCGCGATGGAGCGGCCGGCCGTGAGGGGCACGCCCTGGGCGCCGCGCGGGCCGGTGCTGCTGTCTTGCTCGGGCAGGGCTTCTTCTTTGAAAAATATGTAGCGCGGGTTGCTCCACAGCAGTTGCTGCACGCGCTGCGGGTTTTGCACGGCCCAAGCTTTGGTGGCGTCGGGCCAGGGGTTGAGTTTGCTGACGCCTTGCTCTTGCAGCCAGGCGTTGACGCTGCGGTAGGGCTGCTCGTTGGAGCCGGCAAAGGCCACACGCACGGTGCGCTGGCTGCCGTCGGCTTGTGTCAGTTGCAGCCGGCCGGAGCCCTGGATGTGCAGCAGCAGGGCGTCGATCGGGTCTTCCAGCCAGGCGATTTCGCGGCCTTGCAGCGCGGCTTGCGCTTCCGGCTGGGTCTCGATGTCTTGCCGGCTGTACCAGGGCTGGCCGCGCCGCAGTGTGGCGGGCAGCTGGTACAGCGGCACCTTGAAGGCGGCGCTTTGTTGTCGGCTGGCCCGGAAGATCGGCTCGTAGTAGCTGGTGAGCTGGCCGTCGGCAACGCCGCTCAGTGACTCCACACGCAGGGGTTGCAGGCGCTCAATCATCCAGGCCCGTTGCTCGTCTGCGCTGCCGATGCTCAGGCGGCGCACGTCGGGGCACAGGGGCGCAAAGGTGGGGCCGGGGCGTTCGCAGCTTTTGATCCAGGCGTTCCAGGCTTCAAACAAATTGTCTTTGTCAAAGCCGGGCAAGTCGCTCCAGGGCACGGGCACCCAGCGGCTTTTACTGGCTTGCCACGCGCTGGCGGCGGGGGGATTTATTGTGGCGGGCGCTGATGGCGGCGCAGCGGCCTCGGGCACCGATGCCGGCCATGGCGGCAGCGGGGTATTGAGCGCACAGGAAGCCAAGCAAACGCTGCCGAAGATAATAAGCAGCGTCTTTGCCAACCGGGAATAAATGCTCATGGTCTTGCTCTTGCTCGAAGCTTTAGGGGCTTTGCTGATACTGGTGTTCATCGTTTGGTGGACCATGTTCTCGGGGCGAAAAGGCGGTGAAATCAAGCCGGAACCGCGTGACGACGCAAACAAGCCGGGCCCTTAGGCTCTTAGGCCCTTAAGCATTACGTAGCAAGTTGGCCAGTTCCACCGCTGATTTGACGCCCATTTTGTCGAACACGCGTGCCCGGTGCACTTCCACCGTGCGCACGCTGATGTCGAGCTGGTCAGCCACCATTTTGTTGGGCAGGCCACCCACCACCAGTCGCAGCACATCGCGTTCGCGCTCGGTCAGGCCGTCAAGCAGGGCTTGCCGATTGCTGGAGCGGTTCAGCGCAGTCAGCCGCTCGGCTGACTGCGCCAGCGCTTGCTCTATGCGGTCAACCAGAATGTTGTCTGAAAAAGGCTTTTCGCAAAAATCAAATGCACCGCGCTTGACGGCAGCCACTGCGGTGGGCACGTCGGCGTGGCCGGTTAAAAAGATCACCGGCAGCGTGGGCAGAAGGCCGTAGCCTATGAGCTTTTCAAACATGGCCAAGCCACTCAGGCCGGCCATGCGCACATCCAAAAGAACGCAAGAGGGCTCGCGCACGCTGCCCATCTGGCTGATGCGGGCGTCAAATGCTTCGGCGCTGTCGAAGCATTCGCTGGTGAGCCGGCGCGAGCGCAGCAACCAGGCCAGCGCGTCGCGCACGCCCTGGTCGTCGTCGACGATGTAGACGGTGGCGTAGGTGCTGCTGCTCATGTCGCGGTTTCGGTGGTCATGGAGCTTGCAGCATAAACCTGAGGAGCGGCGGACTGGGCCGCAGGCTCGCCGGCCAGACTGGCAGGCAGCGTGAAGCTGAAAACCGTGCCGCCCCCCAGTGCCGGGGCATGGCCCAGAAAGCCGCCATGCTGCTCTATCACCGTGCGACACAGACTCAGGCCCAGACCCATGCCTTCCGCCTTGGTGGTGAAGAAGGGCGTGAAGAGTTTGTCGGCTATCTCCGCAGAGATGCCCACGCCGTGGTCGGTTACTGAGAACATGATCCAGCGGTCGTCAGTCGGCATGACGCGCAGGCTCAGTACGCGTTCTCTGAAAGAAAGTGTGTTGACTTCGCGCATGGCTTGCATGCCGTTACGGCAAAGGTTGAGCAAGACTTGTTCGACCATGGTGCGGTCACACAGCACGGTGCTACAGCTTTCGTCAACCTGAATCATCACGCGCACATGCAGCTTGCGTGCCTGCAGGCTGACCAGCGGCATGATGGCGTCCAGCAACGCGCGTGGTGCGACGCACTCGCGCACCTGGTCACGGCGGCGCACAAAGTCGTGCACGCTTTTGATGACTTTGCCGGCGCGCTCGGCCTGTTCGCTGATGCGCCTGAGTGCCAGCTGCAGGTCGGCCGCCAGAGGCGCTGTGCTGGCACCAGCGTCCTCAAGCAGGTTCAAAGAGCCGATGGCATAACTGGAGATGGCTGCCAGCGGTTGGTTTAACTCATGGCTGAGCAGCGAGGCCATCTCGCCGACCATGGCCAGGCGCGCTGTGGCTTGCAGCCGGTCCTGGCTGGCGCGTGACATTTCTTCAATGCGGCGCTGCTCGCTGATGTCCAGGATGGCGCTCATCCAGCCGGTGTGTTTGCCGTTGGCGTTGATCAGTGGCGCTTCAATGATGAGCACCGGAAAGCGCGTGCCATCGCTGCGCATGAAGACCGACTCAAAACCGCTTTGCGGCAAACTGTTGCTGGCCAGCCGGATGGTTTGTCGGTCCTGGTAGACGCCGGCCAACTCGGGCGGCCAGTAAGGGCTGGGAAAGCTGTGGTTCAGCAAGTCCTTGGCTTGGACGCCAACCATCTGGCAAAACGCCGGGTTGACGTAGGTGATCCGGCCGTTCAGGTCACGCGCGCGCAGGCCGGTGACCAGCGAGTCTTCCATGGCTTTCCTGAAGGCCAGCGCGTTGGCCAGGTCATGCTCGACGCGCAGGCGACGGCGCATGTCGCGGCCTAACAGAAACAGCACTGCAATCAGCGCCAGCGCCAGGCTGCCGACCAGCGCGGTGAGCATGTTGGGGAAAAAATCGGGAGAAGCTTTCCAGCTGTCCATGCGCAACACCAGGGTGGTGCCCGGCAAGTCCAGCAGTTGTTGTGCGTTGTAAAACCGGTTGCCGCGCACGGGCGTACCGGTGATGGCCAGACGCGTGCCGTCGGCTTCTGTGAAAGACAGGCCTTGCCCGCGCGTGAGCTGCGAGCCGGCCAGCTCCTTCAAAATTTCTTGCAGTGAGTAAGTCGCTAAGGTGTAACCCGTCAGCCGGCCTTCCACCTTGAGGGGCAGGCACACGTCGATCAGCTCGAGCCCCAGACCGTTGAATTGCGGCGTGAAGTAGCTGCTGGAGTAGGCCGGCACGCCGACCCGCATCGCGGTGTTACAGGCTTGGTTGATTTCAAAATTAATCGTTTCACGGCCCATGCGCTCAAACACCGAGGAGTGGTAGACCGATTCGTAGAAATGGCCTAATTTAAGCGCGGGGTCGCGCCACTCAAGGCGAACGATTTCGCGGCGCTGGCGCAGTAATTCACCAGCTTGGGTGGGCCAGTCAATAGGCTTGCGCTCAACCTGCGGCAAGGCTTGCAGACTCTGAATATTGCGCGTTAGCCCGGCGCGAATGTCGGTAACGATCTCGGCGGTGTCGCGTTCAAGCCGGCTTTGCACCATGCTGGCTTCGTAGCGAGCCGCCAGCCAGACCAGTGCACCCAGCATGGTCACCACCAGTGCCACCAACAAAACCCACAGTGTCCAGCGGCGGTTCCATTTCAGCGAGGTGGGTAACCAGCGTGGGCGAGCGCTCAGCATCATGGTCGCTGGCTAGCTGGCGCATTGATACGCGGCTTGCGCTCGACCTGCGTGATTTTCGGGTCTGCCCATGCGCCGTCGATATGAAACTCTTGGGTGCTGGCTTCGATCAGGGGCTTGCGTAAAAACAATTGCGCCAAAAAACTGCCCAGACCGACCGCCGGATTCACCACCGAAGCGATCAGCGAGACCGTGCCGGCATTGATCTCTGGCACCACCACCACCCGCAGGTCTTGTGTTTCGCGTGCAATATCGACCTTGCCATCCATCAGTACGGCGGCATTCACGCCTTTCATTTGCAAGTTGTTGGTGCGCGCCTGGCCTTGTTCGATAGTGACGTCTCCACGGACAAAGTCAAATGTAAAACCTTCGGAAAAAACGTCCCGGAAATCCAGCGACAGCCGGCGCGGTAGCGACTGCAAGCTGAGCACGCCCAGAAGCTTGGCAATGCCGGGGTCTGCCTTGAGGAATTGCCCGCTCTCAATGTTCACATTGAACTGCCCGTCCATGCTCGGGTAATCCAGGCTCAGTGGCGAGCCCAGCCAGCCAACCTGGCCGTCCAGCCGGCCCTTGCCGCGGCGGATCAAGCCGTCCATGCCCAGGCGCTTGAGCAGCTCGCCCGAGTTGGCGATGTCCAAGCGGTAATTCATTTGCACGCGGCGTCTGTCTTTGCCGCCGACTGCCGCCCAGTTGCCGTTGGCAGAAAACATGGCTTCAGGCATGGTCAGGTTGAGTTTGTTGAGCCGCCATTCGCGCAATCCGCCCGTTGCCGGACCCTGCACATTGCGGTTGACTGCGTCCACCTCAAGCCGGCCGAATTTTTTACCCTTGAGCTCAAAGTCCTCAACCACAATGTCCATGGCCGGCACTGCGCTGGGATGGCCTTCGAGCAGCGTCTCCACGTCGCGTGCGGTGTTGGCAGCCAGATTCAAGCGCGCCAGCCGAGCGTAAACCCGCCCTCCCGCAGCACTGGCGCCAGCCCCGGGCCCACGGTATTCGGCGTAGCCGCTGAGTTCGTCGGCATCCATGTTGGCGCGCCAGGTACCGCCCTCCCGGGAGGCGCCAGCCACCAGATTTCGCAGCTGGTAGCCCTGCACACTGATTTCATTGGCGCGCAGCGCCATCACGCTGGGCAGGTAGCTGGCATCTGCATCGCCTGCAGCTGCAGCGGCATCGGTTTTGATACCGGCTTTGTTCATCACGCGTGACCAGGCGTCTAGGTCGGCACGTTGAAGTTTGACGTTGGCAGACACGCCGCTTGCAGGCAGTGCGGCGGCTTCGCCGGCGTCCAGTCCAAGGGCCAAGCTGCCGCGTAGCACACGGGCTTGTGCTGCGCTGAGGTCGCGCACATACAGCACGTTGGCCAGCCGGCCCAAAGTAAATGAAAGCTGGTCTTGCATTTTCTGGCCAGGGGCCAGCGACTCACGCAACAGGGCTTGGTCAAATTGCAAGGGCAGTGCGTCGGCGGCGGCTTTGTTCAGCGGCGGCGGCAGGTTCAGTGCCAGGCCTTGAAGGCTGCTGCTGACGCTGATTTCAATGCGGCCACGCCTCAAACCGAGGTTGGCGCTGTAAGCGGTGCTGCCGCTGGCATTGGCTGCCAGCGCGCTGATCAGGCCCAGCTCGCGCGCCTGCTGCAGACCTTCGGCGCTGATCGTGCCCTGGCCGCGAAACAGCAGCGGCGCTTCTAAGGGCTCGAGGCTGCTGCCTGCGGCGGCGGTTGGCGCAGAGCTTGCACGAAGGCCGCCTTCAAAGCGCAGTTCGCCGCCCAGCATGCGCGCTTGGGCGTTGTTCACGCGAAAGCTTTTGTCGGTGAAAGTCAGTGCGCCGCGCAGATTGCCCAGGGACGGTATGCCCGGGCCGAACTGCAGGTCATTGCCTGGCAGCGTCAGGCTGCCCTGCAAGGTGGTCTGCGCGGGATCTGCCAGGGGCAGCAGCAGGCGCATGCTGTAGTCGAGCTGCCCAGTGCCACTGCTTTGCCTCAGCGCATCGCTGAGCAACGCAGAGACCGGCGAGTTGTTGACAAACTGCAGGCCCTGGGCCAGCGGCCCTTTGATGGCGGTATTGACTTCCACCACGGGTTTGTTCAGGTTGGCAATGCTGGCGCTGCCGCGTGTCAGTTGCAAGCCAGACAGCCCCGCCACGCGACCCTGGGCCTGGCGCACTTCCATGCCCATGCGGTTAAAGACCAGCTCGCCTTGCAGCGCTGTGAGCGCCGGCCAGTTTTTACCTGCAGCGCGTGCCGTCATGGGTGGCACGTAAGCAAATTGCACATTGCTGGCCTTGGCTGTCACCAGAAATTCGCCTTGTTGCGGGTCAGCAAACGGCATTTTGCGCAAATCACCTTTGACCTTGAACTTGACTTCACGCAGTTGGCCCTGCGTGACCGCATCCCGCACATAGCGTCGGGCTGAGTCGGGCAAAACCAGCGGCAAGTAGCGGTGCACCTGCGCCGCATCGCCCCGGCTCAAGCTGCCTTGCAAATCCAGCACGCCGGGGTGACCGGGCTCAGCGCGATCGGCGCTACGCCACTGAACTTCAGCCTGACCGGCCGCGTCCGCATTGGCAAAGCGCAGTTTGCGCATAGAAAGCGTTTGTTGTGCACTGCTGAGTTGCCATTGCAGCTCGGCGGAAAGCTCGGCCAGAGGAACGCGTGCTTGCTCGAAGATCCCGGGGAAAGTCATCGCACCTTGGGTAATTTGCAGTTGCGCCTGGCCGCCTTCGTTCGTCAAGTTGAATTCCAGCGACGCGTTTTCAATACCGGGCCGGCCCGGCTCCGGCCGGGGCAAGCCGGTAGGCACGGGCCCAGCTGCCAGGGACAGGCCGCTGACGCGACCCCGCGCGCTGAGCGTCTGCGGTGCAGATGCCGGACCTTGCCAGTTGGCGTTGATTTTTTCTACCAGGCCGCGCGGTGCAAAGCTGTCGATCAGCTGATGCGTTCCGGCCTCCAGCGGCAAGCGCCGGGCGATACGTGACAGCGCAACCAGGTTCAGCTGGTCAGCCTGCAGTTCGTTTTTGGCAGGCTGGTCACCCTCGCCGGGTGTGTGCAGCAAAAAGATATTGCCACCGGGCCAGACCAGTCCGTCGTCTGCGACAAAAGACAAGCCTTCTGTGCGAAATTCAAAGCCCCGCCCCAGTTGCCGGCCGCCAAAGCGTCCGGCCACATTGTTCAGGACCAAAGGTGCCAACTCCTGGCCCAGGCGCGCATTCACGCCTTGCAGCAGCACATCCGCAGTACCTCCGGTAATCTGTCCCTTGCTCACATCAGCCCAGGCGCGCAGAGCGCCCTGGCCGCTGCTGATGGTCACGCCCGGCTGGTCGATTTGAATGTATTGACGCAGCAGCGACACATCGGCCCGGCTGAAGTCGGCATACAACTCGCCAGACCAGGCCTGCCAAGGTGATTGGCCGGTGTTCAACAGAGGTACGCGCAGCATCGCACGCAAGCTAAAGCGGTCCCCCCAGGCCGGTGGGGGCGTCGCGTCCAGTCTAAAGTTGTGGCGCTGGCCGGGGTTGCGCAGCAAAGCTTGTACGTCGGTCAGTTCCAGCGGCGGGGCGCCGCGCAGCTCGTCGGTCCAGCGCAGCGTGCCGTTGCGCAACACGATTTCAGTCTGCGCCAGCACCCAGTTGGCAAAGGCGTTGCGCTCGCTGTGGGGGGATAAACTCAGGCCGGCGACTTCCAGCAAGCCATCGCTGCGGCGGCGAATGTCCAGCTCTGCGCCGTCAATCACCAGCTGCTCTAGCCCCAAGCGCCAAGCCGATTGTGGCGACAGTGCCGCCACCACCCTGGGCAGGCGCAGCGCGGTGCGTCCGTCGCGGTCCAGCAAGCTGACTTCGCGCAATTCAAAGGAAGGCACCAGGCCCTTGGCCAGCACCTGAATCTCGCCGATGCGCACCGGCACGCCCAGCGCGAGACTGGCCTGAGTTTCCAGGCCCGGGCGAAATTCGTTGATACGGGGCACAATGAAGCCATGCAGCAGACCCCAGCTGAGTACCAACACCACCCAAAAAGCAAGGACAAGCCACAGCAGTCCCTGCAGCATGCGGGCAAGCAGCCGGACATGGCGGGGCGGCTGCGGGTTGGGGTGAAGAGGAGCAGAAACCATTGGCCATGGAATTATGACTGTTGCTCTTGATGTCCTCAACGCTTTTTAAGACTTCTGAGCCGGTACCCGGGCTGCCCGCACTGACTGCGGGCGCTGGGTCTTTGGCTGCCGGGCAGGGTGCGGCGGCTTATTCGCGCTTGGTGCAGCGGCTGCGCCGGCGCTATGCCGACCGCCTCCAACTCCTGCCTGCAGGTCCGCCCACGCGCCAAACCATGCAAGCCGCCCTCAACGCTTTGTTGGCTGAAGGTTTGGCCACCGGCGCCGCCCTGCGCGTATTGCGCCAGATCGTGCTGGAGCGACTGGTGGTGCTGGACTGTCAGTCCCCTGGCCCCGGCCGCACCCCGCTGTCGGTGGTGACCCTGGCCATGACCGAGCTGGCCGAACTGGCTTTGGATGTCGCCATGAACAACACCCAGCAGGAGCTGGATGCGCTTTATGGTGCCCCCTTGCTGCCCGGCAGTGACACAGCTCGCGCCACTTTGTGGGTGGTGGGCATGGGCAAGCTCGGTGCGCGCGAGCTCAATGTCTCCAGCGACATCGACTTGATTTATGTGTATGACCAGGACGGCCAGACGGCGGGTCGCGCCGACGGGCGGGGCCAGATCTCCAACCACGAATACTTCGCGCACCAGGTCAAGGCGCTTTATGCCCTGATTGGGGACACCACCGAACACGGCTTTGTTTTTCGCGTTGACCTGGCCCTGCGGCCCAATGGCAATTCCGGGCCGGCTGCCATTTCGCTCAGTGCGCTGGAAGACTATTTCCAGGTGCAGGGCCGCGAGTGGGAACGTTTTGCCTGGCTCAAAAGTCGGGTGGTGGCCCCCGCTTTGAGCTTGCAGCGCAAGGCCCCGGCCGACCAGCAGGGCGGCTCGCTGCAGGACTTGCGTGCAGTGGTGCTGCCTTTTGTATTCAGGCGCTACCTGGACTACAACGTGTTTGACGCGCTGCGCAGCTTGCACCGGCAAATCCGCGAACAAGCGCATCGCCGAAGCGCCGGTCACCCCGAGCGCGCCAATGACGTCAAGCTGTCACGCGGAGGCATTCGGGAGATTGAATTCACGGTTCAGCTCTTGCAGGTGGTGCGCGGCGGCCAGTTTCCCGAACTGCGCATGCGCCCCACCGTGGGCGCTTTGCATCGCGTGGCCAGCGCCGGCCTGATGCCGCAGGACACCGCCGACGCACTGGCGCGAGCCTACGAGTTTTTGCGCCATGTGGAGCACCGCATTCAATACCTGGATGATCAGCAAACCCATGTGCTGCCCACCCGGGACGACGACCTGGCCTGGATCGCCGGCACCTTGGGCTTTGCGAGCAGCAGCGCTTTTTTGACAGAACTCGATGCGCACCGCGAGCTGGTGGCCAGTGAGTTTGACAAACTGCTGGGCGGCACCGAGGTTTGCTTGAATTGCAACAAGAGCGCCAGCGAGCCGCATGAGCTCGGTGAGTTGTTGGCGCAGATGTCGGCCGCCTGGCCCGCACGCTTTCGCACCCGTCTGGTGGGCTGGAGCACGCACCCTCGTGTGCTGGCCCTGCGCGAGGACTCGCGTGCCCGCCTGGCCCGGCTGGTACAGCGCACCGCAGCCTGGCTGCTGGAGGGCAAGTTCAGTGAAGAGGCGGCGCTGCGTCTGATCGACTGGATTGAGCCGCTGCTGCGCCGCGAAAGTTACCTGGCCATGCTGCTCGAACGCCCGTCGGTCCACGAGCGCCTGCTGCGCTTGCTGGGCGCGGCCAAGTGGCCGGCCCGCTATTTGTTGCAGCACCCTGGCGTGATTGATGAGCTGGCCGGCAACGATCTGTTGCAGCAGCGCTTTGACGCCGGGGTCTTTGTCGCTGAGCTCAATCAGCGGCTGGCTGCTTTGAAGCGCACCGGCGAAGACGACGAGGAAGCCTGCTTGAATCTGCTGCGTCGCGCTCACCACGCCGAAGTGTTTCGCACGCTGGCGCGTGACGTCGAAGGCGTGCTCAGCGTCGAGCAGGTGGCCGACGACCTGAGCGCGCTGGCCGAAGCTGTGCTGCATCTAACGGCCGATTGGTGCTGGCAGCGCCTGAAAAATCGCCACTGCGAGCAGCCGCAGTTCGCCGTCATTGCCTACGGCAAGCTGGGCGGCAAAGAGCTGGGTTACGGCAGCGACCTGGACATTGTGTTTGTCTACGATGACGAGCACGAGCAAGCCGGCGAGGTCTACGCCACGCTGGTGCGCAAGATCATCAACTGGCTCACCCTGAAGACCGGTGAAGGTGATTTGTTTGAGATCGACACTGCCTTGCGACCCAACGGCGGCTCGGGCCTGCTGGTCATCAGCTTTGCAGCCTATGCCAACTACCAGCAACAGCGCGGTAGCAACACCGCTTGGACATGGGAACACCAGGCCATGACGCGCGCCCGCTGCGTGCTGGGCGATGCTGCGCTGGCACGGCGTTTTGACGATGTGCGCCGCGCCGTCATCACCGCGCCGCGCGAGCTGCCTGCGCTGCGCGCCGAGATCGTCGCTATGCGCGACAAGGTGCGCACTGCGCACCCCGTCAAACGCAAGCCGGGCCAGCCTACTGCAACCCCCGAAGCTGAAAGCTTTGACGTCAAACACGGCACAGCCGGCATGGTGGACGCCGAATTTGCCATGCAATACCTGGTGCTGGCCGAGGCCGCACGGCATCCGGAACTGGCTGATAACGTCGGCAACATTGCCCTGTTACTGCGCGCTGAACAAGCCGGCCTGCTTCCCCTCGGCGTCGGCCAGCACGCCGCCGATGCCTACCGTGAACTGCGCCGCGTGCAACACCACGCCCGCCTCAACGAAGAGCCCACCCAGGTCAGCCCTGAGACGGTGCAAGCCGAGCGTGCAGCGATACAAGCGCTGTGGCAGGCGGTGTTTGCTTAAAGCGCCACACCACGCGCCTGCATGCCCGCAATCGCTGCCGCGTCGTAGCCTAACTCGGTCAGTAGCGCCTGTGTGTGCTCGCCCAGTTTCGGTGCTGAGGCGCGCACGCCCGGGCGCTGGCCGTCCAGTGTGATGGGCAACAACACGGCTTGGCCAGGGCGGCCGTCGGGCAGGGTGATGGGTGCCAGGCCGCCGGTGGCCAGCAGATGCGGGTCTTGCAGCAGGGCTTCGGGCCGGGTGATGGGCGCAAAGGGCAGCGCGTTTTTCTCAAAGATGGCTGAGAGTTCGGCCGCACTGTAGGCGGCCATGCACTCTCGCAGCAGCGGCATCATCCAGGCGCGGGCGCGCACGCGGTCGTTGTTGGTTTTCAGGCGATCGTCGGCTTGCAGGTCGGCCAGGTTGAAGACTTTGCAAAACACTGTCCAGGCACTGTCGCTGACCACAGCCAGAAAAATCTGCTCGCCGTCCTTGACCTCGAACACGTCGTACACCGCCCACGCTGAAATGCGCGCCGGCATGGGTGCGGCGGCCTGGCCGGTGACGGCGAACTGCATCATGTGCTGAGCCACTAAAAAGACATTGTTTTCAAAAAGCGCGCTTTGAACCTCTTGCCCCCGGCCGGTGCCGTGCGCCGGATGGTCCCGCTGGGCCAGTGCCGCCATGGCGCCGATGGCGCCGAACATGCCGCCCATGATGTCGTTGACACTGGTGCCCGCGCGCAGCGGGTCGCCGGGCCGCCCGGTCATGTAGGCCAGGCCGCCCATCATCTGCACTACCTCGTCAAGCGCGGTGCGGTGCTCGTAAGGGCCGGGCAAAAAACCTTTGTGGCTGACGTAAATCAGCCGCGGGTTCAGCGCCTTGAGGCTGGCGTAGTCCAGCCCGAGTTTGGCCATGGTGCCGGGCTTGAAGTTTTCGCTGACGATGTCGGCGGTGGCGATCAAGCGCAGCACGGCCTCCAGGCCTTCGGGCGTTTGCAGGTCCAGCGCCAGGCTTTTCTTGTTGCGGTTGAACATCGGGAAAAAGCCCGCGCCCGAGCCGATGAGCTGGCGCGTGGCATCGCCCTCGCGGCCGTGGCCGATGGGTTCGATCTTGATGACATCGGCACCCAGGTCGGCCAGCACCATGCCGCAGGTCGGGCCCATCACCATGTGCGTGAACTCGACCACGCGAAGGCCTTCGTAGGGCAGGCGCTGCTGCTGCGGGCTGCTGGCTTCAGGCATGCGTGGCTCCTTGAGTCCAACCTTGGGGCAGGCCGGCGTCGGGCGTCATGCCGTAGAGCGGCTCGCCGGGCAGGCCGGCTTGCAGCGGCGCACGCGCAGCGATCAGGCGCGACAGGTCAATGCCGGTGGCGATGCCCATGGCCTCGAACATGAAGACCAGGTCTTCGGTGACCACGTTGCCCGATGCACCCGGCGCATAAGGGCAGCCGCCCAGCCCGCCCAGCGAGGCGTCAAAAGTGCGCACGCCGGCCTCGTAAGCGGCCAGGCAGTTGGCCAGGCCCAGGCCGCGTGTGTTGTGCATGTGGGCCGCACCGGCTTTGTCGCCGATCTCGGCGCGCAGCCGCATAAAAAGCCGGCGCACCTGCGCCGGGTTGGCGTGGCCGGTGGTGTCAGACAGGCCCACGTCGTCTGCCCCGGACGCGGCGCATTGCACGGCCAGGCGGATCACCTCGTCCTCGGGTACCGCGCCCTGCAAGGTGCAGCCGAAGGCGGTGGAAATGGCCGCCTCCAGGCCGACCTGGGGCGCCATGCTGCGGCGCAGCGCGTCAATCAGCCGCACTTCATCGACCATCGATTGGGGGTTCTTGCGCACATTGGCCATGGAGTGCGCGGAGCTGGCTGACACCGGCACCGTGATCTTGTGCACGCCGGCAGCCAGCGCCGCCTGGGCGCCGCGCAGGTTGGGCACCAGGGCCAGCACCGTCAAGCCGGGCAGCGTGAGCGCATGCGCCACCACTTCAGCGGTGTCGGCCAGTTGCGGCAGCAGGCGCGCAGGCACAAAAGAGCCGACCTCGATCTCGCGCAGGCCGGCGGCGTGCAGCGCGCTGATCCAGCGCAGCTTGTCAGCGGTCGGCATGCTGGCCTTGACGGATTGCAGGCCGTCGCGCGGGCCGACTTCGCTGATGAGGATGGCAGGTGTTGCAAACGGGGACATAAGGAAGGTGAGAGTCGCGAAGCGGCCATTGTTTCACCTTGGCGGGGCGGGTCCCGGGATGGATCCTCATATTCGCGAGCTTGACTGGAGGGGCGTGGGTGACCGGAGGACGCCCCTATTCCATGCAAATAAGTCACGGATAAACCTACTTCACGGCCATTAATCATCAGTCAGGCTGCCAATACATTAGCACTATGGATAAAAATCTCACTAGGAATGCACGCGCGCGCCAATTGCCAGGGGCCGTGCTGTTTGACGCTTATGGCACCTTGTTTGATGTTTACAGCGTTGGCCTGCTGGCTGAGCAGCTGTTTCCCGGCCACGGCCAGGCGCTGGGGGTGTTGTGGCGTGACAAGCAGATTGATTACACGCGCCTGGTGACCAGCAGCCGCAGCGGGCCGGAGCGGAGCTCGGTTTACCAGCCTTTTTGGGAGCTCACCAGCGCTGCGCTGCGCTACGCCTGCAAAAAGCTCAGGCTTGAGTTGAGCGCCGGGCAGGAGCAGCAGCTGATGAACCAGTACCGTCATCTGTCTGTCTTTCCGGAAAACCGCGAGGTTTTACAGGCGCTTAAAAAGCGCGGCATCACCACCGGCATTTTGAGCAATGGCGACCCCGCGATGCTGGGCGTTGCGGTGCGCAGCGCCGGACTGGATGGCTTGCTCGACCACGTTCTGAGCGTTGACAGCCTGGGCCTGTACAAGACCCACCCCGACGCCTATGCGCTGGGCACCCAGGCGCTGGGTATGCCGGCTTCGCAGGTGCTCTTCGTCAGCTCCAACAGTTGGGACGCGCTGGGCGCGACCTGGTTTGGCTACCAGACCTTGTGGGTGAACCGCTACCAGTTGCCCCCGGAAGAAATAGGCCCCCCGCCCTTACTTGTCGGTAGCAGCTTGCGCGATGTACTGACTTTGGTCGCGCCTTGAACGTACCCCTTTTAGCTAAGCTTTTTATTTGTTGAATCAGCCTCAGGAGAAATTTGTGTCCACTGCCCGCACCCCGGTTCACCGCCTTCAGGTCGCTACCGCGCTCTACCAGTTCATCGAAGACAAAGTGTTGCCAGGCACCGGCGTCAAAAGCGCTGTTTTCTGGAAAGGCTTTGATGCCCTGGTGGCGGATTTAGCACCGAAAAACATCGCCTTGCTGGCCGAGCGAGATCGCCTGCAAAGCGCCATGGACCATTGGCACAAGGCCCACCCCGGCCCGATCACCGACATGAAGGCCTATCAAGGCTTTCTAACGAAGATCGGCTACCTCGCAGAGCATCCCAAGCAGGCCCGCATCACCACGAAAAACGTAGACGCCGAACTCGCCGTGCAGGCGGGCCCGCAGCTGGTGGTGCCGGTGCTCAACGCGCGTTACGCGCTCAATGCCGCCAATGCGCGCTGGGGTTCTTTGTATGACGCGCTGTACGGCACCGACGCCATCAGTGAAGAAAGCGGCTGCGAAAAAGGCAAAGGCTACAACCCGAAGCGCGGCGCCAAGGTCATTGAGTACGCGCGCCATGTGCTGGACCGCACGGCACCGCTGAAAAAAGGCTCGCACGTCGATTCAGTCGGCTACCGCGTCAAAGACGGTAAGTTGTCGGTCAAGCTCAAGGACGGCAGTAGCAGCGGCCTGCTGGACGCCAAACAGTTCACCGGTTACCAGGGCGACGCCAAGGCGCCGAGTGCCGTGCTCTTGCAGCACAACGGCCTGCACCTGGATATCCAGATCGACCGCAGCACGCACATTGGCGCCACGGACCCTGCCGGTGTCAGCGACCTGGTGATTGAAGCGGCGCTGTCCACCATTTTGGACCTGGAAGATTCGGTGGCCGTGGTGGATGCCGATGACAAGGTGCTGGCCTACAGCAATTGGCTGGGCATCATGCAGGGTACGCTGACCGAGCGCTTTGAAAAAGGCGGGCAGATGCTCACACGCGGGCTCAACCCGGACCGCGTCTACACTCCGCCTGCCGGCAAGGGCCAGGCCGTCAAACTGCACGGCCGCTCGCTGATGTTCCTGCGTAATGTGGGCCACCTGATGAGCAACCCGGCGATTTTGTACACCGACAAAAAAGGCGAAGTACGCGAGATTCCCGAGGGCATTCTGGACGCCGTGGTCACCACCTTGATTGCCATGTACGACCTCAAGCGCAGCGCCAAAGACGCTATCCGCAACTCGCGCAAGGGCTCGGTCTACATCGTCAAGCCCAAGATGCATGGCCCGGCTGAAGTCGCTTTTGCAGCCGAAATTTTCAGCCGCGTCGAGAAAATGCTGGGCCTGCCTGACAGCACCGTCAAGCTCGGCATCATGGACGAAGAACGCCGCACCAGTGTCAACCTGCAAGCTTGCATTGCCGCCGCGAAAAGCCGCGTGGCCTTCATCAACACCGGCTTCCTGGACCGCACCGGCGACGAGATGCACACCGCCATGCACGCCGGCCCGATGATCCGCAAGGGCGACATGAAAGCCAGCGCCTGGATTCAGGCCTACGAACGCAACAACGTGTTGGTCGGCCTGCATTGCGGCCTGCGCGGCAAGGCGCAAATCGGTAAAGGCATGTGGGCCATGCCGGACCTCATGAAGTCCATGCTGCAGCAAAAAATTGCGCACCCCATGGCCGGCGCCAACACGGCCTGGGTGCCCAGCCCGACGGGCGCGACGCTGCACGCCCTGCATTACCACCAGGTGCTGGTCAGTGCGGTACAAAAGCAGATGGAAAAAATCAAGGCCAACAAAGAGCGGGCGGCGCTGCTCCATGGCCTGCTGACGATTCCCGTGACCACCACGCCGAACTGGAGCGCCGCTGAAAAGCAGCAAGAGGTCGACAACAATGCGCAAGGCATCCTGGGTTACGTGGTGCGTTGGGTGGACCAGGGCGTGGGTTGCTCCAAGGTGCCCGATATCCACAACGTGGGCCTGATGGAGGACCGCGCTACGCTGCGCATCTCCAGCCAGCACATTGCCAACTGGTTGCTGCACGGGGTGGTGACCGGGCAGCAGGTCAAGGCCAGCTTTGAGCGCATGGCCGCCGTGGTGGACAAGCAAAACGCCGGCGACCCGCTCTACAAACCCATGGCAGGGAACTTTGCCACGAGCGCGGCTTACAAGGCGGCAAGCGACTTGGTGTTCAAAGGATTAGAGCAACCCAGCGGGTACACAGAGCCGCTGCTGCATGCGTGGCGCTTGCAGGTCAAGGCCAAGGCCTGAGCCGGCCCCGGTTTAAAACCGATAGCCAGCCGAGACGCTGAATTCGCTGAACTGAAAACGGTGAGATGCTTTGTCGCCACGTGCACTGGTGACAACATCGTTCAGGTTGACGTGGCCGAACTTGGCCGTACTGCGTATGAAAAAATCAGTGGCAAAGTCTTTTTCGAGACCGACAGCACCGTTGACCGCATAACCGGCCAGATGATACTTGTCGGACCGTGTTTGGCCGATCATTGCCATGGTCACATTGCTTTTAGGGACAGCCACGCCGGCACCCACCAGCCAGAAAGCACGTGCGCCCTGAAAGCCTGAAAGTGGATACTGCTTTTCGTACTCCAGCGACACCACATTCAGGCCGTCGGTGTGCTCAAAGTGCATGAAGCTGGGGTTCAGCAGCTGCGTGGCACCGGCCGCGTACGTGGTGCTACCGTAATAGCCGGAGGCATTGACGGTTTGCCCATCGCTGGCGACATATTTCATGTGGTCAAGGTTCAAAGCAATGGCGGTATCTGAATCGAGCTGGTAGGCCACACGCGTATTGGTTTGGGGCAAAGTCAACTTGGCTGGGTTGAGCCATTTGGTGACGATCGTGTTGAGCGATAAAGCGTCCTGCTTGTCTCTGGCGCTGACATTTTTCAGCGTGAAGTTATGGTCAGAGCCGGTAAAGTGAATGTCCGACTTGCTGTAGCCTTCCCAATTCCAGCCCCAGGACACCGACCATTTGGGTTTGCCTTTGGGGCCGGTTTCTTTGGACTGTGCCAAGCTGGCTGTGGGCAGGCTCAAGGCCCCGCAAACTGCTAAAGTGGAAAAGGCGATACGGTGCAGGTACGCAAGTTTCATGGTGCGGTCTTCGGTTGAGTGCTGTGTTGTGTTTCGAAGTGCGTGACAAATTAGTCTTAACGTGACGATTATGCCAAGGGGCTCCCGCCGCCAGGCAGTTGCTTTCGCCGGTAGTGCAAAAGCACAGCTTTGCTGCGTATCCAGAGCCGGCCAATCAGGTGATGGGTCCACCAGACAGCCAAAGCGGCAAAAACCACGTCGCTCAAAAAGTGACCGCCTTGCGCCATGCGCACGGCGCCCACCACCGTGCCGAAAACGAGTCCGGCCCACAGCCATTGACGCTTGTGGCGCCGGCATGCCAGCATGCCCCAGGCCATGATGCTGAAGGCGCCGGCGGCATGGCCGCTGACAAAGGAGCAGTTGGTGTCGCAATGACTGCTCAGCTGCAAAGCCGGAATGTAAGGGGCGGGTCCGCCGAAGGCCTGCACATGCACTGGCCGCGGCCGGCCGACCTGGTCTTTCAAAGCGTTATGCACCAGCAAACCGACGCCGAAAGCCGCCACCAGCACCCATGCCAGCGCTTGGCGCCACCAGTAGCGCGCGATTTTTTCCGGCTGAACCAAGGCAAGCAGTAATACCAAGGCGCTGGCCACCAAAGCCAACTGCAGCAACCAAGGCGCGCCCTTGTACACGGCTTGAATCGGCCACCAGTCGTTGGCAAAAAATCCTTCTCCGGGGCGGTAGAACCAGCCGGCGACGGCCAAGTCCATTGTGGGCCAGGCCAGCACCATCCCTGCGCTGGCCAGGGTCAAACCCGCAGCGGCCAGCAGATCTTTATTTTTTATTTTCATCTCAGGGGCTTTGGGTCGGCTCGGTCAGGGGGCGCTGCACGATGGCCATGCCTGTGGGCTGGCCATCACCGGCCGATGCGCAAGCACCGTGTTGGAAGGAAAACGCACCAGCGCCATTTCGCCAGCAGCGGGCGGGCGCCTGGGGCCATGTGTTCCCAGTAAATCGCGGAAGGCCAGCGCCAGTTGTCGCACCGGCCCTTGCAAAGTCTGGCTCCACCACGGCATCGCCACACTGCCTGCCACCGCCAGCGCACTGAGCGCCAAGCTTGAAAGCCAAAGGCTTTGCAGCGGGGCAGGGGCCAGGGGCAAGTGGTTCAAGATAGACATAATCGGGTGAGTTGGACATTTTATGCGTCCCTCTTTCGAAAAAGCCTTCTGTTAAGACCATGACAACTGTTTTGATCACCGGCGCTGCAGGCTTTATCGGCTCTACCCTGGCGCTTCACCTGGCCGCACAGGGCCACACTGTGCTGGCCTGCGACTGGTCCAACGCGCAAGGCGGCACGCTCCTGGACGCTGATTTGCAGGATATTCCCGCGCGTTTGCGGCGCGACCGCCTGGTGCGTCTGGCTGCGCACCCGCAGATTCGCTACCACTGTCTGGACATCACCCAGCCCGGCGCGGTGCTGACTTTGATGGGTGACAGCCGCGTCGAGGCGGTGGTGCATTTGGCCGCGCAGGCCGGGGTGCGCCAGTCGGTGTTGGCGCCCATGGACTTTGTCGGCCCCAACCTGGTGGGCTTTGCCCAGGTGTTGGATGCCTGCCGGCTCGCCAAAATACAGCGCTTTCTTTACGCCAGCTCCTCCAGCGTGTACGGCCTTCGCGACGATGCCCCTTTTCAGGAAGACGATCGCGCCGACAGGCCGCATTCTTTTTATGCGGCCACCAAACTGGCCAACGAGGCCATGGCCTGTGCCTACCACGCGCAGTACGGCATGGCCTCTTTGGGCATGCGGTTTTTCACGGTGTACGGGCCTTGGGGCCGACCTGACATGGCGCCCCTGATATTTGCCCGCAAGCTTTTGAAAGGCGAAACACTGCGCTTGTTTGCCAAAGGCGAGTTGCAGCGCGACTTCACCTATGTGGGCGACACCGTGGCCGCCATTGACCGATTGCTGCACCGCCCGCAGGGCGCTGCCGCCGCCGAAGTCGTCAATGTCGGTCACCGGCGGCCGGTGCAGGTCAAGACCTTTGTGGAGGTCCTGGCGCGCCTCACCGGCACGGTGCCGGTGATTGAATTTGCGCCCATGCAAGTGGCCGACGTGACGCTGACCTGCGCCAGCGAAGACCGCTTGCTCAGCATGATCGGCAGCTGGCCCGACACCCCGCTGGAGCAGGGGCTCAAGTCGCTGGTGGACTGGCTGCAGGCCTGGGAGTTCGGCCGGGGGCAGCCCGGCTGACCCTGCGCAGGGCTTTTACTTGGCCGTTGGCATCACAAACTCAGCGCCCTTGCCGATGCTCTCGGGCCAGCGCTGCATGATGGATTTTTGCTTGGTGTAAAAACGCACGCCTTCTTCGCCGTAGGCGTGCATGTCGCCGAACAGGCTTTTCTTCCAGCCGCCAAAGCCGTGCCAGGCCATGGGCACCGGAATCGGCACGTTGATGCCGACCATGCCGACCTGGATGCGGCGGGCGAATTCGCGCGCCACGTTGCCGTCGCGCGTGAAGCAGCTCACGCCATTGCCGAACTCGTGCGCGTTGATCAGGTTCACCGCTTCGGCAAAGTCCTTGACGCGCACGCAGCCGAGCACCGGGCCGAAGATCTCTTCTTTGTAAATGCGCATGTCGGGCGTGACGT
>CAXNEG010000001.1:0-32677 GCA_964201305.1 Polaromonas sp. | reverse complement strand
GCCCAAGGCAATTTGGCCGCCGTGGGTGTGGCCGGCCAGGCACAGGCCAAAGTCTTGGCCTGCCATGCGTTGGGTGACTGCGGCCTGGTCAAAAAAAGCGGGTGAGTGTTGCACCACCACGGTCAAGCCGTCGGGGTTGCTTGCGCTGGTGTCGAGCAGCTGCAGGTCGGGCTGGCCTGCGGTGAAGTCGTCCAGGCCAATAAGGGTCAAGTTGCGATCGCTGCGCGCCAAGGTCCAGCGCTCGTTGAGCAGCAGCTTGGCGCCCTGGGCCGCCAAGGTGCTTTGCAAGCGGCCAAAGGCTATCCCGCTCCAATGCTCCCAGTTGCCTGGCACCAAGAGCACCCTGATGGCCACCCCAAATTCCCCCAGGCAGCGCAGCCAAATTATGACGTTTCTGAATTGATGGCCAAGCGTGCCGCCGCCTCCTTGAGCCTGTAGCTCTTGCCCTCAAACTCCAGCATCACCATGTACGAGCCGCTGGACCGCGCTTTGTTCAGGCGCTGCAACCGATCAGCGGGCAGAAAAAAAGGTACGCGCGCTTGGAAAATGAACATATATAAACCGACAAGACGGACTATTATAGAAATTCGATCTATCAACTGAAACACCATGAGAGTACTGATTGTTTTTGCCCACCCCGAACCACTTTCATTTGGTCGCGCCCTTCTGGATCGTTCGGTGAAGACGTTAACCGGATGTGGACATGAGGTGGTGGTCTCAGACCTGTATGCCATGTGTTTCAACCCAGTGGCCACGGGTGGCGATTTCACCCAACGCCGATTTCCCGACGCGCTGCAGTACGACCGTGAGCAGAAACTTTCTTCGCAACGCGGTACCTTCGCGCCTGACATACAGGCCGAGATTGACAAAGTGCTGGCCTGTGACCTGCTGATCCTGCAGTTTCCGCTCTGGTGGTTCTCGGTACCAGCGATCATGAAGGGCTGGATTGACCGTGTCTTCGTCAACGGCACCATGTATGGCAGCGGCGGCATGCGCTTTGACAATGGCGGTCTGAAAGGTCGCAAGGCCATGCTGGCGTTTACCACCGGCTGCTTTCCAGAGATGATGGAGCCCGGCGGCCTGCTGGGTCAGCGCGACGTCATCCTCTGGCACTTGCAGTACGGCACATTTGGCTACAGCGGCCTTGAGGTTCTACAGCCGTTCGTGGGCTGGTCCATCCAATACACCGACGATGCAAAGCGCAAGGTCTACCTTGATGAGTATGAGGCGCGGCTGCTAGCCATCGAGAATGAAGACACCATGCCTGTACATGCACTGGCCGAGTTCGGCCCCGACTGGCGCCTCATGCCCGGCATTGAACCCCGCACTGCGGGGCATCGGCGTGCGCCCAACCAAGGTTGATCATGATTCACAAACCCTGGAACGAGCTCGATATCCATCAACTCTTGGCGCTGGAGGCTGTGGCGCCTGGCCTATGGCGTACGCGTCATGGCGACTCCAATCTCAACGCGCGGTCGTATGGCGGACAGTTGCTGGGGCAGGCCATGATGGCCGGGTTGATGGATATACCTGATGGCCGTGAAGCGACCATGATGCAATTCCTCTTTCTGCAAGGCGCTATGCCGCATGAGTGTGTACAGCTGCAGGTCACATCCCTTCAAGAGGGCAAACGCTTCAGTTCGCGAAACGTGCGCGGAAGTCAGGCCAACGGCAGGTTCGTGCTGGACGCGCAAGTCAGTTGCGCAGTCCCCATGGCGTCACCCACCCATGACACCCCAAGTAAGGCACCAGCGGGTGAGTGTCCCGAGGCCCTGGCCACACTGGACGACGTTAATCCATTGCTGATGCGCGGCGTGCGTCGGCTGGGGGGCTATTCAGAAAGCCGCAAGCCCAGCATTGAATTCCGGATTCCTGAACCAGACCGGCAACTTGCGCCGTCCACGATGGATGGCCGCTTCCGGTTCTGGATGCGCGCGACCCAAGCGCTCCCGGATGATCCACGTATCCATGCCGCGGCGTTTGCCTACCTGTCGGACTGGTGGCTGAACTTCAGCTCGCTGGGTTTGCACTTGCGCAGCTTGGGCGAGCTGCGGCTGTACATCGCCAGCCTGAACCATGCGATCTGGCTGCACAGGCCAGTGCGTGCCGATCAGTGGCTGCATGTAGACAGCACGAGCCCTGCCCGAGCAGCCGGGCTGGGCCTGTCCGTAGGCGCGGTGCACGATGCGCAGGGGAGCTTGCTGGCCACCATCACACAGCACTGTCTGATGGCCTACGCAGACTGAGTTGGCCTGTCCGCTCGATGGCACGTCACATCTGTTCCTTCGGCAGATGGACAACCACCCCATCTAGCTGTGCGGTCATGCGGATCTGGCAGCATAGGCGGCTGTTGTCCCGCAGCTCAGGTACCCCTTCCAGCATGAACACCTCGGTCTCCGAGCGCGCCGGCAGCTGCGCGGCCCAGGGCTGGTCAACATAGCCGTGGCACGTGGCACAACTGCAAGAGCCGCCGCAGTCGCCCAGGATGCCTGGCACGGCGTTATCCAGAGCGACCTGCATCAGGCTCTTGTTGAGCGGCGCCTGAACCGGGTAGGTCGCGCCGGCGTGATCTATGAATACGACGGTGGGCATGGGATGTTTTTTCCTCTGTAAGTGGGCACGAACAAGTTATTGACATAGTCCGTCCCGTCGGTCTATTATTGCACTAACTATCAGCTCCAACAACCCTTTCTGGAGTCAGCTTTTGGAACACCGCGCCACCATTCCTATCGTGCAAGCACCGTCCGGGCCCGCACCGGCCTGGGACCATCTGGTCCGGGCCAACCAGGTGCACGGCTCGCTTTATACCGACCCCGCCATCTACCAGGAAGAGCTTAAGAACATCTGGTTTCGCACCTGGGTGTACGTGGGCCACGAAAGTGAAATCCCTAATCCAAATGACTTCGTGATGAAGTCCATCGGCCCCGAGCCGGTGCTCATGACGCGCGACAAGTCGGGCGAGATTCACCTGCTTCACAACCGCTGCCCGCACCGCGGCAACCGGGTGTGCATGACCGAGCAGGGCAATGCACGTTCGTTCACCTGCCCGTACCACGGTTGGACCTTTGCCAATGACGGCGACTTGAAGGGTTACCCGTTCCCTTCGGGCTACGAGGGCGTTGACCGCCGCGAACTGGGTTTGGGTAAGGTGGCACGCATAGGTAACTACCGTGGCTTCGTCTTCGGCTCGATGGCCGAGCAGGGGCCAACTCTACAGCAGCACCTGGGCGCGGCGATGCGCTCGATCGATGCACTTTGCGAGACCTCGCCCGAGGGCGAGGTCCAGATCACAGCGGGCTTTCTCAAGCACAAGGTCAAGGCAAACTGGAAATTCCTCGTGGAAAACGAAACCGACGGCTACCACCCGTCGTTCGTTCACGCGTCCGTCTTCGAGGTGGCGCAAAGCGGCATCGGCACCCTGTACAGCGCCGAGTCCACCGCCGTGTCGCGGGACTTTGGCAACGGCCACACTGAAAACGACCTTCGCCCCGAATTCCGCAAGCGCGACGTGCCCATGTCGTGGTTTGGCACCACGGTCGAAAAGTTGCCCGACTATGTGTCAAAAATGAACGCGGCATACGGGCACGAAAAGGCCCGCACCATCATGATCGACGGCACGCCGCACATCATGATCTTTCCGAATCTGTTCATTGCTGAGATTCAGATCTTTGTGATCCAGCCGCTGTCGGTGAACGAGACTGTCCAGCACGTGACGGCGTTGCAGTTCAAGGGTGCGCCGGACCTGAATCGCCGCCTGCGCCAGCAGACCATGGGCTCCGTGGGGCCGGCCGGCTTCCTGTTGGCCGATGACGCTGAAATGTACGAGCGCACGCAAATGGGTGTGCAGATGCGCAAACCCGAGTGGCTGTACCTAGGGCGCGGCAAGCACCGCGAGAGGCGCGACGAAGACGGGTTCCTGATCGGGGACAACACCGACGAGGTGCCCAGCCGCGGCATATGGCGCCACTACAAATCCATGATGGAGGCCGCGTAATGGCGATGACCCCGGAACAACGCGCTACGCTCGAAGAGGTCACCCAGTTTATCTATCGCGAAGCGCGGCTACAGGACGAAAACGCTTATGACGCCTGGGAAAGCCTGTGGACCGACGACGGCGTCTACTGGGTGCCAGCCAATGGTGACGACATCGACCCCGAGCAGCAGATGTCAATTATTTACGACAACCGTTCACGCATCGCTTTACGCATCCGCCAGTATCACACCGGCAAGCGCTTCAGCCAGACGCCGCAGTCGCGCCTTCGCCGCTTAGTCTCCAATGTAGAGATCTTGAGCGACGACGGCACCGAATTGAAGGTTGCAGCCAATGCGATGGTGTTCGAGTCGCAGACGCGTGGCGACCAGATCTGGGCGTCGCGCAACGAATACACCTTGCGTCGCGAAGGTGAGAGCCTGCGCATGGCCTTTAAGAAGGTGATGCTGGTCAATAACCATACGGCCCTGTACTCCATGGCCTTCCTGATTTGAGGCGCATGAAATGATCCCTGCTTTCCCCACTGTCCTCATGGCCGACGGCCCGGTGCTGCTCGCACTGCACGCCGATGGCGTGGCCCACATACGCCTGAACCGGCCCGAATCAGCCAACGGGCTGAACATTGAACTGCTCAAGGCGCTGCATGAGGTGGTCATGCAGGTGCATGGCGACGGCCGCGTGCGCGCCGTCCTTATCAGCGGCGAAGGCAAAAACTTCTGCGCTGGTGGCGACGTTCACACCTTCCTGTCCAAGGGCGAGGATCTGCCGAACTACATCCGCGTGGCAACTTCATATCTGCAATTGGTTGCTGCGGGATTGCTGCGCCTGAACCCGCCTGTAGTCACGGCCGTGCACGGTTTCGCGGCTGGCGGCGGCGGCATGGGACTGGTGTGTTCGTCCGACTTTGTGGTCGCCGGCGAATCCGCCAAGTTCCTGGCTGGTGCGACACGCGTGGCCATGGTGCCCGATGCGGGCGTCTCGGTCACGCTGACGCAGTTGGTGGGCCTGCGCCGCGCCACTGAAATCCTCATGCTCAACCCGGTGATCACGGCGCCCGAGGCCAAGGAGATGGGGCTCATCACACGCATGGTGCCCGACGCCAACCTCAACGAAGAGGCGCTGGCGCTGGCGCGGCAGCTGGCCGCCGGCGCACCCGCCGCGCTGGCCAACACCAAGCGCCTGCTGTGGAGCGGCATCGGCCAGGGCGTCGAAGCCGTAATGCACGAGGAAAACAGCACGCAAGCCATGCTCAGCGGCATGGCCGATGCCCGCGAAGGTCTGTCGGCCGTTATTGAAAAGCGCGCACCGCGCTTCACGGGGCGCTGATGGCCGCCGCCAACGCAACCCCGCTTGTGGGCCGTCGCGCACTGGTCACAGGCGGCGCCAGCGGCATCGGCGCAGCCATTGCCCGCCGGCTTGCCGCCGACGGCGCAGCCGTGGTCATCGCCGACCTGCAAGGTGACGCTGCGGCGCGCCTTGCGGGTGAAATCGGCGCGACGGGTGTGCAGTTGGACGTGACCGATTTTGACCGTGTCCATGCCGTCGTGCGCGAAAGTGGCCCGTTTGACATCCTGGTCAACAGCGCGGGCGTGGACCAGCATGCCTTCTTCACGAAAACCTCACCGTATGACTGGCGCCGGCTGCTGGCGGTGAACCTGGAGTCTGTGCTCAACACCACCCATGCGGTACTGCCCGCCATGCAGCAGGCCGGCTATGGGCGCATCATCAATGTGGCGTCTGAAGCGGGCCGCCTGGGCTCGCGCGGCGGCTCGGTGTATGCGGCGGCCAAGGGTGGCGTGATTGCCTTTACCCGCTCCATCGCCCGCGAGAACGGCCGCAAGGCCATCACCGCCAATGTGGTGGCGCCCGGCCCCATCGACACGCCCTTGCTGCGCAAGGCGGTGGCACAGGCTGGCGACAAGATCATGGCCGCCATGACGGAGGCCACTCTGGCGGGCCGTCTGGGTACCCCCGATGAAGTCGCGGCTGCAGTGGCGTTTCTGGCAAGTGACGCAGCAGGTTTTGTGACAGGCGAGGTACTGGGTGTGTCCGGTGGCATGGGGTGCGGCGCATGAGTGACTCCACTGTGAACCCTGCTGTTGAAGCAGTGATCACGCGCATTCGCCAGACCTACGGCCGCTGGCGGCGCGATACCCCGGTAGCGCAGATGCGCGCCGACTGGGACGCGTTGTTCAGCGCGCGCGGCGATGCGCAGGTGGATGCGGTCGATGCAGGCGGCGTGCCATGCCAATGGGTAGTCGCCACCGGTGCGCGCGAAGACCGCTTGATCGTCTACTTCCATGGCGGCGGGTTCCAGGTGGGCTCGCTTGCATCTCACTGCGAACTCATGGCCAGCATCGGCGCCGCGGCCAGGGCGCGTGTACTGGGCGTGGGTTACCGGCTGGCACCCGAGCACTGCTACCCCGCGGCGCCGGACGACGCCTTGACCGTCTGGCAATGGCTGCAAACGCAGGGCGTGGTTGGGTCACAGGTGGCGCTGGCTGGCGATTCGGCCGGTGGCGGCCTGGCGCTGTCTTTGATGCTGACGCTGCAGGCGCGCGGCGAGCCGTTGCCGGCCGCCTTCTGGGGCCTGTCCGCGTGGACCGACCTGAGCGCATCGGGCACCAGCTACCAGACCCGTGCCGCGCTCGACCCTATCCATCAGCAACCCATGATTGTGGCCATGGCGCGCAATTACCTGGGCCGCGACGCCGACGCGAAGGACCCGCTGGTGTCGCCCTTGTTTGCGACATCAGCGCAGCTGGGCGCGCTGCCCCCCCTGCTGCTGCAGGTGGGCGAGCGCGAGACCGTGGTCAGTGATTCGGAAGACTTCGCGCGCAAAGCCCATGCCGCCGGCGCGCAGGCTGAGTTGCAGATATGGCCCGGCATGATCCACGTATTCCAGCAGTTTCCCGCTGAGCTGCCCGAGGCGCGCAACGCGCTTGTGGCGGGCGGCCAGTTCATTGCGGCGCATCTTGACGCCGCGTCCACCCGAAAGACATCCACATGATCGGAATCACTGGTTTCGGCGGCTACTTGCCGCGCCTGCGCCTGTCGCGCCAGGCGGTAGTGCAGGCCAATTCCTGGTATGCGCCCCACTTTGCCGGCCGCAAGGGCACACGCGCTATGGCTAATTGGGACGAAGACAGCATCACCATGGCTGTGGCCGCAGCGCGCGATTGCCTCGGTGTGGATGAAGGCCGCGCGCATGTGCGGGCTGTGTTTCTGGCGTCTGACACTCTGCCGTTTGCCGAGCGCATGAACGCAGGCATTGCAGCCGGTGCGCTGGCCCTGGCTGACGACATTGATGCGCTAGACATGGGCGGCTCTCAACGCGCGGCGCTGTCGGCGGTGGTGCAGGCCGTCGCGAGGGTGCAGTCTGGCGCGGGCGACGTGCTCGTAATGGCCGCGGACGAGCGCAAGACCCGCGCGGCCAGTCCGCAGGAGCTGGACTACGGCGATGCCGCTGCAGCGCTGCTGATCGGGCGCGAGAGGGTGCTGGCTGAATTCCTGGGCGCGGGTACGCTATCGGTTGACTTTGTCGACCACTTCCGCGCCACCGGCGAGGCCGTGGACTACCACTGGGAGGAGCGCTGGGTTCGTGACGAGGGCATCGGCAAGCTGATGCCGCGCGCGGTGGCCGCGGCGTTGCAGCAGGCGAGCGTGGGGGCCGCGCAGGTAGACCACTTCATCTTCCCGTCCAGCTTCGCCAAAATGGACACTCAGCTGGCCAAGTCCTGCGGCATCCGTGCAGAAGCGGTGGTGGATGCGCTGCTGGACCAGGTGGGCGACAGCGGCCTGCCACACGGTCTGCTGCTGCTGGCCCATGTGTTGGAGCGTGCCCGGCCTGGCCAGGTGATCGTGGTTGCGCAGTTTGGCAGCGGCGCGCAGGCGCTGGTGTTCCGGGTGACCGATGCCATTGGCTCGTTCCGTCCGGCGCGCGGTGTCGGCCAGTGGCTCGCACGCGGCGCCGAAGAGCGCAATTACACGAAATTTCTCGCGTTCAATGGCCAGCTTCAACTGGAGCGCGGCATGCGCGGCGAGCAGGACAAAAAAACCGCGCTGTCCACCGCCTGGCGACATCGGACGGCCCTGATGGGGCTGGTGGCGGGCCGCTGTGAGGTGACTGGCAGCGTGCATTTCCCGCCATCGCGCTTGTCGTACGACCAAGGCAAACCGCTGCAGGACACACAAAAACCCCACAAGCTGGCCGACCGGCCCGCAAAAATTCTGTCATGGTCGGCCGAGTACCTGTCGTACCACCCGGCGCCGCCCCATCACTACGGTCAGATCGACTTTGAAGGCGGCGGGCGCATCCTGATGGACTTCACCGACTTGGATATCGGTGAGGTCGATTCCGGCACCGCCATGGAAATGGTGTTTCGCGTCAAGGACGTGGACGAGCGCCGCGGATTCACCCGCTACTTCTGGAAAGCCACGCCGGTGCGTGCTGCTTCCACCAACCCCTGAAAGGAATTGGAATGGCCACGGGCATCAAGGACAAAGTCGCCATCCTCGGGATGGGCTGCAGCAAATTTGGCGAGCGCTGGGACGCTAGTCCCGAAGACCTCATGCTGGAGGCCTATAACGAAGCTATGGCGGACGCCGGCATCACGCCGGAGCAGCTAGGCGCGGCCTGGTACTCCACACACATGGACGACGTCGGCACGGGCCGCGGCGGTACTCCCATGAGCATTGCGCTGCGCCTGCCGAACATCGGTGTCACCCGGGTGGAAAACTTCTGCGCGGGTGGTTCCGAGGCGATTCGAGCCGCGGTTTATGCTGTGGCCGCAGGTGCCTGTGACATCGCGCTGGCGCTGGGTGTTGAGAAACTCAAGGACACCGGCTATGGCGGCCTGCCCATGGCGCAGGTGGGTACTTACATTCCGCAGTGGTACCCAAACGCGGTAGCACCGGCTAACTTCGCTCAACTGGCCAGTGCCTACCGGACCAAACATGGCATCGATGCTGCGTTGCTCAAGCGCGCCATCTCGCACGTCTCGATCAAAAGCCACGCCAACGGTGCGAAGAACCCCAAGGCCCACCTGCAAAAGCCGATCACCGAAGAGCAGTGCATGAAGGCGCCCACCATTGCCGCGCCGCTGGGCCTGTTTGACTGCTGCGGTGTGTCCGATGGCGCCGCAGCCGTGGTGGTCACCACCCCGGAGATTGCACGCGCTTTGGGGAAAACCGGTCTCGTGACTTTCAAGGCATTGCAGCTCGCGGTGTCCAATGGCTGGGAACTGCAGTCCAGCCAGTGGGACGGTAGCTACATGCACACCGCACGCATCGCCGCAAAAAAGGCCTATCAGGAAGCCGGCATCCGGGACCCGCGCAAGGAACTGAGCATGACCGAGGTGCACGACTGCTTCTCGATCACTGAGCTGGTCACTATGGAAGACCTGGGCCTGTCTGGCGAAGGCCAGGCCGTGCGCGATGTGCTTGACGGTGTGTTTGATGCCGACGGCGCGGTGCCGTGCCAAATCGACGGCGGCCTTAAGTGTTTTGGCCACCCCGTGGGAGCCAGCGGCATCCGCATGCTGTACGAAATTTACCTGCAGCTGCAAGGCCGCGCCGGCTCCCGACAGCTGGCAGACCCTAAGACGGGCCTGATCCACAACCTGGGTGGCCAGCCATCGCAGAACGTGTGCTCGATCTCCATCGTGGGCCTGCAGGGGGTTTGACGCACATGACTGATCTTGTGGTTCTGCTAGACGAGCCGCTGCCGTACGTTGCGCGGTTGCGCATCAACCGCCCCGATAAGCGCAATGCCATTGACTACGACGTACGCGAGCAGATGACGCAGCATCTGCGCTCCCTGCTGGCCGATACCCGCTGCCGCGCTCTGGTGTTCGGGGGTGTGGACGGGGTGTTCTCCGCCGGCGGCGACGTGCACAGTATGGTGGGTCTGACCGAGGCGCAGGCGCGTGAACGCATGCGGCACATCCATGTGTTGTGCGGCCTGGTGGCCGGCGCACGCATTCCGGTTGTGAGCGCGATGCAGGGTATTGCCGCAGGTGCTGTGGTTGGCCTGGCATTGCTGGGCGACCAAATCGTGGCGGGGCCTGGCACCAGGGTGCTGTTCCCGTTCATGAAGCTCGGGCTGGCGCCCGACTGGGGGCAGCTGCTCACCTTGCCCCGGCGTGTGGGTCTGTGCGCTGCACGGCGAATTCTCACTAGCGGCCAGGCGGTGACCGGTGAAGAAGCGCACCGCATGGGCCTTGCCGACACACTGGTGCCCGATGCCGACGTGATGCAAACCGCAGTGCAGACGGCCGCTGCGCTGGCGTTGCTGCCGCAGGAGGCCTTTGGCCGGATGAAGCAACGGCTGAATGACTCGGCGCCCACGCTGCAGGCCGAACTGGCACGCGAGGAGGACGACCAGGCGGTTTGCCTGACCGGTCCTGATTTTCTGGAAGGCTACGACGCTTTTCGCAACAAGCGCACGGCCGATTTCATTGCACGCCCCGGCGTGAAGCAACCATGACTGAAGCCGCCATTGATGTACCCGTGCGGGTGCACGCCGAAGGCGCGGTAGGCGTCGTCACGCTGAACCGCCCCGATAAACGCAATGCGCTGGACCTAGCGATGCGCAGCGCGATTGCCCAGGCAGTGGCCACGCTGGACGCCGATGCACAGGTCCTGGCCATTGTCATTACCGGCAGCGATACGGTCTTTGCCGCAGGTGCAGACCTCAACTTGCTGGTGGACAAAGGTGCGCAGGAGGTGGCCGACATTGACCTGGGCCGTTACTGGACGCCGGTGGCCAACGCCCGCAAGCCGGTGATCGCCGCCGTGAGCGGTTTCGCGCTTGGCGCAGGCTGCGAGCTGGCGCTGATGTGCGACTTCATCGTGGCCGACGACAGCGCCCGTTTCGGCCAGCCGGAATTGGCCGTGGGCATCATGCCCGGTGCGGGCGGCACCCAGCGGCTGGTGCGCAGCCTGGGCAAGCAGGTGGCCAGCATGATGCTGCTGACGGGTGAGCAACTGACTGGAGCACGGGCGTTCCAGTTGGGCCTGGTGGCGGAGCTGGCTGAGCCGGGCCAGGCACTTGCGCGTGCACTGGTTCTAGCGGCCAAGGCGGCCCGCATGCCGCCTAAGGCCGTAGCCGCCACGCGGCGCGTGCTTCGCCAGGGGGCAGACATGCCGCTGGACGCCGCGCTGGCGCTGGAGAACCGTGAGTTCCTGTTGCTGTTTGACACTGCAGACAAGACCGAAGGCATGCGTGCCTTCTTGGACAAACGCAAACCGCAATTCAAGGGTTCCTAGGATGACCGACAAGATCACCATCGGCGTCGTGGGCGCCGGCACCATGGGGCGCGGCATTGCGCAGCTGTACGCGCAGGCGGGCCACCCCGTGCGCATCTACGACGCACAGCTTGGTGCGGCATCCGCAGCCATTCACCATGTGGCCGCCATGCTCCAGCGCAACGTGGACAAGGGCCGCCTGGCCGTGGATGCATTCGAGCGCATCCGCGCCGGCATCAGCGCCGCGCCGGAGCTGGGCGCGCTGGCCGGCTGCGCTGTCGTGGTTGAGGCCATCGTGGAGGACCTGGGCGTCAAGCGGGAACTTTTTCGCAGCCTCGAAGCCATCGTGGGCGATGACGCCGTGCTGGCTTCCAACACCTCGTCGCTCACCGTGTCCGAGATCGCCGCGGGCTGTGCCCGTCCCGAACGCGTGGCGGGCCTGCACTTCTTCAATCCGGTGACGCTGATGAAAGTAGCCGAAGTCATCGCCGCTGTGCGCACCGCACCGGCCACGGTACAGTTGCTCAAGTACATCACCGAAGGCGCAGGCCACCGCGCGGTGGTCACGGCTGACCAGCCAGGTTTTCTGGTTAACCACGCAGGTCGTGGCCTGTACACCGAAGGCCTTCGGGTGGTTGAGGAGCAGGTGGCTACACCCGCCGATGTGGACGACGTTCTGCGCGACGCCATGGGCTTTCGCATGGGACCGTTCGAGCTGCTGGACCTGACGGGGCTGGATGTGTCGTCGCGGGTGATGGCGTCGATCTACGAGCAGTTCCAGCAGGAGCCGCGCTTTCGGCCTTCGTCGCTGGTGCCCCCGCGGGTGGCGGCCGGCCTGTTCGGGCGCAAGAGCGGTGAAGGCTGGTACCGCTACGACGACGCCAAGCAGGTGCGCCCGCCCGCACGTGTCGCACCGAAGCTGGATTCAGCGCAAGGTGTCTGGGTGGATTCGCATGCACCACAGGCCGATGCGCTCAAGGCGCTGGCCGTGGGTGCCGGCCTCTCTGTGGTGAACCGCACCGGGGATGCCGGCCTGTTTATCGTGCAACCCTGGGGTATGGATGCCACCAGCATGGCACTTTCGCTCGGACTGGATCCGGCCCGCACCGTGGCGGTGGACCCCATCACGCCGTTTGAGCTGCGCCGCACGCTGATGCTCACCACCGTCACGGCGCCTGGTGCGCGTGACATGGCCTATGCGCTGCTGGCCAGCGATGGTGTCGCGGTCACGGTGATCAACGACTCTGGTGGCTTCATCGCGCAGCGCGTCATGGCCACCATCGTCAACATTGCGGCCAATATCGTGCAGCGCGGCATCGCCAGCGTGGCCGACCTGGAAGACTCGGTGAAGCTGGGCCTGGGGTATCCGTACGGCCCGCTGGCCTGGGGCGACCGAATCGGCCCGGCCCATATCCTGGCGATCCTGCGTGCGCAACATGACGCCACGGGAGACCCGCGTTACCGTGCCAGTCCCTGGCTGGTGCGCCGCGTTGCGCTGAGGCTGCCACTGGTTACGCCGGAGGCACAGCGGTGAACGCCGCACCGGCGGCGCTGGCCATCGACCCGTTTCCCGCGCGCGCTTTGGCGGATCTCCTGGACCGACCGGGTAAAACGGGCGAGGGCGACGCTCTGCCGCTGCCCTGGCGCTGGCTCTATTTCTTGGATGCTCCTGCACGCGCGGCCACCGGTGCAGACGGCCACCCGCTGCGTGGCGGCTTCCTGCCGCCCGTGCCGCTGCCACTGCGCATGTGGGCCGCAGGGCGCCTGCAGGTTCAGGCGCCGCTGCTGATCGGGCGCACGGCGCAAAAGGTATCTACCATTTGCAGCATCGACCTGAAAGAAGGCAAAAACGGGCCGCTAGTGTTTGTGATGGTGGACCATCAGGAGAGCCAGGGCGGACACACCTGCATCGCCGAGGAACAGAACATCGTCTACCGGGATGCACCCACCACGTCCGCGCCGTTGCCGTCGGGGGAGAGCGCGCCTGCAGCGCCCGTTTGGTTCGTACGCTGTTGCTCGATACGGCGCTGCTCTTCCGGTTTTCGGCCCTCACTTACAACGGCCACCGCATCCATATCGACCGTGACTGCGCATCACAGGTCGAGTTCTACCCCTCGCTCGTGGTGCACGACCCTCTGCTGGCCACGCCGTTGCTGGACCTGGTGCAGCGCGAGCAACCCGGTGCAGCGATCAAGGGATTTTCATTTCGCGAAATACGTCCGGCCTTTGAAGGCCAGACGATGCGCGCCTGCGGTACACCCACAGCTAGCAGTGCCGAACTCTGGACGAGCGACGCCGAAGGATTTACCGGCATGAAGGCTTCGGCGGCATTCGCGTGAAGCCCCCCAACAAACGACCAACCTCAGGAGACCATTTCATGAATGCAAACACTGCCCGCTACGACGCGGTTGTAATCGGTGCCGGCGCCGGCGGCATGAGCGCGGCGGCGCGACTGACGGCCGCCGGCAAGAAAGTGTTGCTGGTGGAGCGGATGAACCGCCTGGGCGGCCGCGCTTCCAGCGAAATCATTGACGGCCACATCGTTAACATCGGCGCCATTGCCATTGAGCGCGGCGGCATCTTCGAGGAGACCTTCGACATGCTGGGCGTGCAGTTGGACATCCGCGAACCGAACCCGGCGACCGTGTTCTACATTGACGGCAAAGTCATCAATGTGGCCAAGGGCGGCTGGGGCATGCTGCTGGGAACCTTCACCAAGCAGGCGGCCAAGATTGGTGCGAAGTTTGCCGACGCACGTGCTGGTGACTTGCCCGAGGCCAAGCTGACCACCCGCCAGTGGCTGGAGCAATACACCACCAACGAAACCGTGCATGCGATCTTCCGCAACCTGTGCGCGGCGATCTTCGCAGTGAATGCCGACGAACTGCCCGCGCGCGCCTTCCTGGTGTACTTTGCGCAAAAGGGTGCGTTCAAGCGCTTCGGGTTCTGCCCGCGCGGCACGATTGGCCTTTGGAACGACCTGGGCGATGGCATCCGCGCGCGCGGCGGCGAGATCTGGCTGGAAGCCCCGGTGGTGGCCCTGCATTCGGAAAACGGCCGTGTCACGGCGCTGGACATTGAGCACGGGGGTGTGACGAAACGTGTCGAGACCGATGTGGTGATCAGCAACATCGGCCCCACGGCCACGGCGCTGCTGCCCGGCGCCGAGGCATTTGGCGCCGATTACCTCGCTCAGGCCAAATCACTCCTGCAGCCGGCGGCCAACATCGTTATCAATTTCGCCACCCGTGAACGCCTGCTGGACGTGCCCGGACTAATCACCTTTGGCAAGACGCGCCGCCTGTGCAATATGGGCGAACTTACGGCCACCTGCCCCGAGCTGGCGCCGCCCGGCTGGTACCAGTACGTCGCCTACGCCGTGCCGCGCCCAGCCATCGGCGACTTTAATGACAAGGTTGAAATTGAGGAGTCGCTGGCTGACCTGCGCGATATCTTTCCCGGCTTTAAGGACGCCAAAATGCTGTCGGTACGCGTGATGCGCGACGAGTGGCCGGCCCAGCGCTCGTGCGCGGGCTACGACATGTCGCAGGACACGCCGCTGGCCAACCTGTGGCATGTGGGTGACGCCGTCAAGGACTATGGCGATGGCGGCACCCAGGCCTGCGCCTATACCGGGCGCGAGGCCGCGAACAAGGCTCTGGCGGTGCTTGCCACCGTGCCGGTCTGAACAAGGGAATGCGCATGAACGACACCATCAAGCAGCAAATGCAGGCGGCACGCGAGGTGCTGTCGGCGCTGCGCCCTGTATTCGACGTCGGTGTGTCCGCGCTGGCGCGTGCCTGTGCCAGCGAGGGCCGGCTAGTTAACCGCTTGCTCGATGAGCAGCAGGTGGCCAGCTTCGAGATGGCCTGGGCCGGCGCCGAATTGCTGGCGGCCGAGGTCAGTGTGGCGGCGGTGGCACCGGACTCGCCCGTACTGCAGGTGCAGCTGGCGCTTGTTTTCACGGTGGACGCCGTCATCTCAGTGATCGACCGGCTGGAGACGGTGTACGCCGAGGCCGGCCTGGACGCCGCTGCGCTGCGCGGGGTGCGTGACAGTGCAGCTTGGACCCGCTTGCGGCGCGAAGCTGGCGGTGCCCGGGCGTTGGAGGCCACCGGCCGTGCCGTGGCACAAGAGGATGACGATGTGGCTGCGCCTCTGCTGGATGGGCAGCACGCACAGGTCCAGGACGCCTTTCGACGCTTTGCCACCGAAGTGGTGGCCCCGCAGGCCGAATCTATCCACCGGCATGACCTCACCGTGCCGGAGTCACTGTTGCAGCCCATGCGCGAGATGGGGGTTTTTGGCTTGGCGATTCCCGAGAAGTTCGGCGGCAGCGGCCCTGACGACCGCGACGACACCTTGCTGATGGTGGTGGTGACAGAGGCTCTTTCCGAAGCGTCGCTGGCCGCCGGGGGCAGCCTGATCACCCGTCCCGAAATTCTGAGCCGCGCCCTCATGACCGGTGGCACCGAGGCGCAAAAGGCTCACTGGCTACCCCGGTTGGCCGCGGGCGACCCGCTGTGTGCGATTGCTATCACCGAACCCGACTACGGCTCGGACGTTGCCGCGCTGGGCCTGAAGGGCACGCAGGTGCTTGGCGGCTGGGTGCTGAACGGCGCCAAGACTTGGTGCACCTTTGCCGGAAAGGCAGGCGTGTTGATGGTGGTCACGCGCACCCAGTCGGACCGCGCGCTGGGCCACAAGGGCCTGAGCTTGCTGCTGGTGGAAAAGCCTTCGTACGACAGCCACGAGTTCACTTACCAGCAAGATGGCGGCGGCAAGCTCACGGGCCGGGCCATACCGACCATCGGCTACCGCGGCATGCATTCGTTTGACTTGTCATTCGAGGATTTCTTTGTGCCCGACGCCAATGTGATCGGTGGCGAGGCGGGTCTGGGCAAGGGCTTTTACTTCACCATGGCCGGCATGGTGGGCGGTCGCATCCAGACCGCCGCGCGCGCCTGCGGCGTGATGCGCGCTGCATTGCGTGCGGCCATTCGCTACTCAAGCGACCGCAAGGTGTTTGGTGCACCGCTGGGCGGGTTTGCCCTCACGCAGGCCAAGCTTGCACGCATGGCCGCTCGCCAGGCAGCCTGCCGGCGGCTTACCTACACCGTTGCCGGCATTGTGGACACCGGCAACGGCCGCATGGAGGCCAGCCTGGTCAAGCTGCTGGCCTGCCGGTCGGCCGAACTAGTCACCCGCGAGGCTCTGCAACTGCATGGCGGCATGGGGTATGCTGAGGAAACCGCAGTAAGCCGCTATTTTGTGGATGCGCGCGTGTTGTCCATCTTCGAGGGCGCGGAAGAAACGCTGGCGCTAAAGGTGATTGCGCGCAGCCTGATGGAGCGCGCCTTGGGCCTGCAGGCTGCGGAGGACTGACATGACAGAAGGCATCTTGGCGGGCATGCGCGTGGTCGAGGCTGCTGCGTTCGTGGCGGCGCCGCTGGGCGGCATGACTCTGGCGCAGATGGGCGCAGATGTGATCCGTATCGACACGCTGGGCGGAGGGCTCGACTACAAGCGATGGCCAGTAACGCACGACGATGTCAGCCTCTTCTGGTGCGGCCTTAACAAGTCCAAACGGTCCGTCACGCTTGACTTGGGCCAGCCCGAAGGACGCGAGATCGCCATGGCACTCATCACCGCGCCGGGCGAAGACGCCGGCATATTGCTGACCAACTTTCCGGCGCGCGGCTGGCTCGATCACGACAAGCTCAAGGAAAAGCGCGAGGACCTGATCCAGCTCACCGTGCAAGGCGACCGACATGGCGGCTCGGCGGTCGACTACACCATCAACTCACGCGTGGGCATCCCGTACATCACGGGCGATGAGCGCGGCACGGCCAACCAGGAAGCGGTCAACCACGTGCTGCCCGCCTGGGATCTCGTGACCGGCCAGATGGCAGCAGTCGGCCTGCTGACCGCAGAACGCCACCGACTGAAGACGGGTCAGGGCCAGCATGTGAAGCTGCCGCTCGAAGACGTGGCACTCGCTGCTGTGAGCCACCTGGGCCTTATCGCCGAGGCTCAGCTTGGCCACCAGCGCGAGCGCCACGGCAACGAGCTGTTCGGCGCGTTTGGCCGCGACTTCAAGACGGCGGACGGCGAACGCGTGATCATCGTGGGCCTGACCTTGAAGCAATGGCAGGCCATTTGCGAAGCCATGGGGTTGAACGAGGCGGTGAGGATCCTGGGCGAGCAACGGGGCCTGAACCTGCACCTGGAAGGCCACCGTTTCGAGGCCCGCAAGGAACTTGGCGTGCTGGTGGAGGGCTGGATGGCACGCCACAGCTATGCTCAGGCAGCAGCCGCGTTGACGAAACACGGCGCCTGCTGGGGCAAGTACCAGACGCTCGCGCAGCTGGTCACGCAGGACGAAGCCTGCTCTCCGGCCAACCCGATGTTCAGAACGATTGATCAGCCGGGGGTGGGGAAGTATCTGGCGGCGGGTCTGCCTTTGAACTTCTCGGGGATGAAGCGCCTGCCGGCGGGTGTTTCACCCATGCTGGGGCAGCACACGGGCGAGGTGCTGTCGCAACTGCTGGGCGTGACGCAAGCCCAGTATGGAAGCCTGTGTGACCGGGGCGTGGTCGCTCGGTAGTTGCATCAAAAGACCCGGTTCAACCTTGTGCCGCAACAAGCTGGCCAGACCGCGTGCCAGTAACCACAACGACAGACGTAAAAAGATCTGCGAGGGTACAGCCAGCCTGTTTGCCCGCTTAGGCTTTGAGAGCCGCAAGCTGCAGGACATCGCGGTGGCGTGCAATGTGTCCAAGTCCGAGCTGAACCACCACTTTCCTTGCAAGGAAGTGCTGCTGCTTGTGCTCACCAGCGAGCACATCTCAAGTGCCGTGGGCGGGCTGGGCGCGATTGCTCACGGACCAGGAATACCGAAAGAGCGGCTGAAACAATTGGTACGAGCCATGGCGAAACGTGCCGCCGAGCATTGCAGCGTGCACATGGGGTCGACCAACGACCTCAAATTTCTGCCATCCCTGCAGCCTCAGGAGATCAAGCAGGTGCATGCTTGTCATTGGCGGCAAAAATTTACTCCAATGCGGTGTAGAACGCCATGCACTCCCTCCCGTCGGTGCGCGAACTTGCCTTGATTGAGGTCCCGGACGAGGAATGTGGCGAAGCAGTGCCGGCCGTTGTGACGCTGGAGGACGCAAAGATGGCGAAGGAGGATGAGATCGTCACCCTTTGCCGCGAACATATTGCTAACTACAAGCTCTCCCATCAGGTGGCGTTTTTTGATGCGTTAGCGCTTTCCGGCGCCAGCATGATCATGAAGAGCGTTCTGCGCGATTCATATCGGAAGATTCAAAAGCGTTAGCTGAACTGATCGACACGCATAGGCGTTCGCCCTTTAATTCGAATTCAGTTTTGACTGTGCCTTGAAGCCGCTGACGAAAAGATCGGAGATGCGTTTGGCCAGTTCTCCAGGGGTGATCGACCCCGAGCGGCGATACCACGAGAAAGTCCAGATCATCATGCCGAACAGCAGCAATGCGTAGGGTTTTTGCACTCGTTCCTCGCCCATCAGTGAAGGGTTGATTTCGCGCAGCAAGGACTGCATGAGTTCGGTCATCTCGACCTCCATGCGGCGGATTTCATCGAGCTGCGGCTTAGGCAGGTACTTGATGTCGTTCATCAGCATCAGATGCTCGTTGCGCGAGCGCGCCGCGCCCTGCACGAAGCTTTCCACAAACTGCTCAAAACGATTCTCAGCTGGCAGAGGCTGCGCCACGATGCGGGCGAGGTCCAGACTCTGGCGCGTGATGTGTTCCTGCACGATGGCGTAGAGCAGGTCTTCCTTGCTGGGAAAGTAGTGGTACAGGTGTGATTTCGACGTACCACAGGCTTTGGCCACGTCCATCATGGTGGCTACGTCAAACCCCTTGCGAGCAATCAAAGCGGCCGCCTTGTCAAGGATGACCTGTTTTTTGTCCTCGTAGTCGTCGGCGCGTGCTCGCGTCATCGTCCTGCTCCTGTTTGTTCTCCCTGGCCGCCCAACCCGTACCAGCAACCTTGCACATCCGGTCTCATGGAATTATTGTTAGACCGACGTGTCGGACTATAAACTAAAGTCCGCTAAATCAGATTAGGGTAAGCATGGATACAACACTGCGGTCTGCTCATAATGGGCGTCGGACATGCCGGTGGTGAGATGACCATGGCTGCTCGCCAAGGCAGTTGGGCTGGGCGCATTGTCCTGCTGGGTGAGGAAACCGGTGCGCCTTACCAGCGTCCACCTTTGTACAAGGCCCACCTCATGGACAAGTCGGACTTGGTCTCGCTAGCTCTGCGGCCGGCGGCAGCAATGAGGTGGCGCGCGTGGAGCACTTGGAGGGCGCGCGTGTGGTTGCCATCGACCGAATCGCGCATCGCGTGATCCTGTCTGACGGCACAGCGCTGGGTTACAAAAAGCTTGCGTTGTGCACCGGCGGACGGCCCCGACCGTTGGTGTGCAAAGGCATGGACCCTGCGCAGCCGCGTGTACTGGCCCGTGTGGCAGGTCCCGAGGTGTCGCAGTTTTACGAGGACGTTCACCTCGACCCTGGCGTGAACCTGATCACCGGCACCATCGTTGCGCGTATGGGATGCGAGGGCGGCAGGATCGTCGCCGTGCTGCGTAGCACAGACCGGCGACTGTCGGCTGACATGGTGGTCGCGGGCATTGGCATGCTGGCGAACATTGAGCTTGCTCGCAACGCGGCCCTGGACGTAGACGGCGGTATTCCAGTAGCCGCTAGGTGCGTCTTGAATCTGTACCCAATGCGCTGGAGCAGGCGCGCGCTGCCGCATCCTGGCTGTGCGGCAAGCCCAACCTGTCGGTGCCCTGGATCTGGTTCGACCAGTACGAGATCAAGCTGCAGATGGCTGGCCTGTCGCAGGGTTTCGACCGTTGTGTGTTGCGCGGAAGCCTGGCGGCGCGGAGCTTTTGCGCGTTCTACCTGCAGGGAAACCGTGTAATGGCGGTTGACGCGGTCAACCGCCTAGGCGACTTCTTGCTGGTGCGACGGGCGCTGGTCCAGCCGCTGCAGGTTGATTCCGCCTTTTTCGCGGACGAAAACATGGCCCTCAAGGATTTTTGGCCGCTCCGGCGGTATTTACGGGTATGCCCTAGGTGGCAGTGCGCCCCTCCTTTGTTCAATAATCCGCTCAATTTAAAGACCGACGCGACGGACTAATTATTCAAGTAAGATGAATTTTTCAACTGATTCGCCCACCACTGTGCCGCCGGCTCTGGCCGTGCATAACATCCAGATCGTGTATGGCGGCGCGATCGAGGCCGTACGCGATGTATCGCTGGAGGTGCGCACGGGTCAGATCGTGGCCTTGCTCGGCTCCAACGGTGCCGGCAAATCCAGCGTGCTCAAGGCCATCTCGGGCGTGCTGGACGCCGAGGATGGTGAGATCGAAAAAGGCTCGATCCACCTGTTCGGCCAGGCGGTTGAGCGTGCACCCGCGCCGCTGATCGTCAAACGCGGCATGGTGCAAGTGCCTGAAGGCCGTCGCCTGTTTGCGTCGCTCACCGTGGACGAAAACCTCATCGTTGGCGCCCACCTGCAGGGCGTGCAGCGGCTGGGCGAAGCCCGCGAATACGTGTACGAACTGTTCCCACGCCTTGCTGACCGGCGCAAGCAAATTGCCGGCTACCTTTCGGGCGGCGAGCAACAGATGGTGGCAATCGGCCGTGCGCTTATGAGCCGCCCCAAGGTGCTTGCGCTGGACGAGCCCTCGCTGGGCCTGGCGCCGCTGATCGTCACGGAAATCTTCAACACCATCCGTGGACTGCGCGAAACCTATGGTCTGACCATCTTGCTGGTCGAGCAAAACGCCAGTCGGGCGCTGGCTATTGCCGACTACGCCTACATCCTGGAAAACGGCCGCGTGGTGCTAGACGGTACCAGTGAACAGCTTCGCCGCAACCAGGACGTGCGCGAGTTTTACCTCGGCCTATCTTCCCAAGCGGGCCGCACGCACATGAAAGACGTGAAACACTACAAACGCCGCAAGAGGTGGCTGTCATGAACGCCAGCATACAACCCGTGCTTGAGGTCCACAAAATCTCCAAGAGATTCGGTGGTGTGAAGGCGGTCAACGACGTGAGCCTGAAAGTCAATCCCGGCGAGATCGTCAGCCTGATCGGCCCCAATGGTGCCGGCAAGACAACCACATTCAACCTGATCAGCGGGGTGCTCCCCCCAAGCGATGGTCAGATCCTGTTCGAGGGCAAAGATGTCGCGGGCCTGAAGTCGTCGGACTTTGCAGGCCTGGGGATTGGCCGCACCTTTCAGAACCTTGCTCTGTTCCGTCACGGCACAGTGGTGGAAAACCTGCTGGTGGGCCGCCATATCCACTTTCGCTATTCGGTGCTGGAGTCGCTGTTGTACTTTGGCCGTCCGCGCCGCCAGGAAATTCTCGCGCGCGAAAAGATCGAGCAGATTATCGAGTTTCTGGAGATCGAAGAACTTCGCGACAAGACCGTCTCGCAACTGGCCTATGGTCAGCAAAAGCGTGTGGAATTGGGACGTGCACTGGCTTGCGAACCCAAGCTATTGCTTCTGGATGAAATCGTTGCAGGAATGAACCGCGAAGAGAAAGAGGACATTGCGCGATTCATTCTGGACATACGCGACGAATTCGGCATTGCGGTGCTGATGATTGAACACGATATGCAGGTCGTGATGGACCTGTCCGACCGGGTTTATGTTCTGGACTTCGGCTCGCTGATCGCGCAGGGCACGCCAGCCCAAATAGCAGACAACCCGTTGGTGCTCAAGGCTTACCTCGGTGAAGAGGCAAGCCATGCTTGAACACGACAAACTCATCCTCGGTGACGCTACCTTGCCCGCCTTGTTGCGCCTGCGTGCGGCCGAGCGCGGGGCCCAGGTGGCACTTCGCGAAAAGGTCCATGGTATTTGGCGCGGGAGAACTTGGGCTGAGTACTACCGCGATGCCAGGCGGGTGGCGTTCGGGCTGGCCAAGCTGGGTATGAAGCAGGGCGACCGCATCATCATCGCAGGTGAGGACGTGCCTGAATGGTTTTATGCCGACCTGGGCGCACAGATGATCGGCGTACAGGTCGTTGGCATCTACCCAACCAACCCCTGGCCCGAAGTGCAGTACATAGCGGGCCATTGCCAGGCTAGGCTGGCTGTCACCGGTGACCAAGAGCAGACTGACAAGGTTCTGGACGCAGTGGCCAGCGGAGATGGCTTACCCCACCTGAAACACATTTTTTGCGTGGACATGAAGGGGCTGCGCCGCTATGAGCCCGGACTCCCGCATGCATTCGCATATCTGATGGAATTGGGCGACCAGTACCTGCAGGAAAACTCCACGGCCGACCACTGGCTGGACGGACTGATCGACCAGTTGATACCTGACGACGTAAATATTCTTGTTTACACATCTGGCACCACTGGTCCCCCCAAGGGCGCCATGCTCACGCACCGTAACTTCGTCTACGGTGCCTATGCCTACATGGTGGCGCGACAGATGGTGGACAAGAAGTTTGAATCTGTCTGCTACCTGCCGCTGTGCCATGTGGCTGAGCGCACTTATTCGACGGTACAGCACCTGATCACTGGTGGATGCGTGAATTTTGCCGAGTCTATTGACACGGTGGCGACCAATATCAGGGAGATTGCGCCTACATTTTTTCTGGGGGTGCCCCGCATTTGGGAAAAGCTGCAGCAGGGTTTTGAGTTTCGCATGAAAGATAGTGGCCCATTGCAGCGGTGGCTATACAGCGTGGGAATGAAGCGCGGGCGCATCCTGTCGGATCGTCGCACGCAGCACAGCGCGCATGTCGCCCTAGCAGACCGCCTTGAATTTGCGCTTTGGTATGGGCTGCTGTTTCGAAACATGCAGCGGCACATGGGTCTGAACAGGACGCATACCCGGATGTGTGGCGGTGCGTCCGTGTCACCAGAAACGCTAAGGTTCTTTGACATCATTGGCCTGCCCGTGGGACAGGGGTACGGCCTGACCGAAGCCGGTGGGCTGTGCTTCGTGCAAGTGCCAGGCCGACCCCTCATCTCGGGCAGTTGTGGTCCGGCGATGGAGGGAGTGGACTGGAAAGTGCTCGAAGACGGAGAAGTCATCGTGCGTTCCCCGGGTGTCTTCAAGGGCTACCTGTTTGACGACAAGGGCACCAGCGACATCCTCTCCCCCGACGGTTGGCTTGCCACTGGCGACATTGTAGAAAAACGAGGTTCAGATGAACTGGCTGTGGTCGATCGCAAAAAGGCCATCATCATCACCAGCGGCGGCAAGAACATTGCGCCGTCTGAGATCGAGAACGCACTTAAAGATAGTCCATTCATAAGGGAAGCGATCGTGGTGGGCGAGGGCAAAAAGTTCCTGGGTGGCCTGATCCAGATCGACTTCGACAGCGTCGGCCGCTGGGCAGGTGAGCGCGATCTGCAGTACACGACCTTCAAGTCGCTCACGCAGATGGTCGAAGTACGGGAGTTGATCCAGGGCGTGGTGGATGTGGTCAATTCGAAATTCGCCCGGGTCGAGAACATACGCAAGTTCGTGCTTCTCGAAAAGGAACTGGATCACGATGACGGCGAACTGACAGCGACCCAAAAAGTGCGCCGCGGAACCATCAACAAGAAGTTCGCGCGCGAACTCGAGCAGATCTACGGGGCTGGGGCATGAACTACTTCATTGAACTGGTTGTTTCCGGCCTGGCGGTCGGTGCAATTTATGGTCTGGTCGCGATGGGCTTTGCTGTCATCTACAAGGCAACAGGCATCGTCAATTTCGCTCAGGGTGAAATGGGGATGCTTACAGCCTACACCACGTGGTCGCTGGCAACCTTGATGGGAACGGGTGGAATCGCCACAGTGTTCGTCGCCGTGGTGGTGGGCGCAGCGTTGGGCCTGATTTGTGAACGACTCATCATGCGGCCTATGTTGGGCGAGCCAGTGCTATCGGTCGTTTTGGTGACCGTAGGTTTGGCCGTGGTGTTGCGTTCAATCGTCACCATCATTTGGGGTGCATCGCCGCACAAGTTTGAGGTTGCCGGCGCAGACACCATCCTTAACATTGCGGGTATCGGGATCCGCGTTAGTCAAGTAGGCGTAATCGTTGCGCTGCTTCTGGCTGTGGCTGGCTTCTGGTTCTTCCTGCGCCATAGCAGATTCGGTGTTGCCATGCGTGCGGTGGCGGCGGATGAAAAGACGGCTCGCCTGATGGGCGTGTCCACAGCAAGGGTACAGGCCGTTGCCTGGGCATCAGCTTCCGGCCTCGCTGGCTTGGCTGGTGCCCTGTTTGCCGTCATCTATGGCCTGACGCCAACGGTTTTCGAACTGGGCCTCAAGGCCTTCCCGGCCACTGTGCTGGGCGGATTTGACTCCGTTCTGGGATCTGGCTTCAGCGGCTTGATCATTGGCGTGTTCGAGAACCTTGTGGGGGGCTACCTGCCTAGCACGCTCAAGGAAATCTCGGGCTTCGTGCTGATCCTGGTGGTGTTGATGGTGCGGCCTTTCGGGCTGTTCGGTGAGAAACGAATCGAAAGAGTCTGATGCGAAGCGGATACTTCAAGCAACGATACAGCGAGCTTCTTGTTCTTACGGACTCGCCCGCGGTCAAGGTATGGACGGCGGTGCTGCTGGTGGCGCTGGTCGTGGCGCCTGTACTCATGAGCAGCTTCTTGTTGTCCTACATGACCATCATCCTGTTCACGCTGGTGGGTGTTCTGGGCCTCACAGTCTTGACAGGTTTTACCGGACTGATCTCGCTTGGCCATGTGGGCTTCCTGATGCTGGGTGCTTACGCCTACGCTATCGGAGTAACACGCCTGGGCCTACCGCCTGAAGTTGCATTGATGATGTCGGCAGTGGTCCCGGCTGCCTTCGGTCTGGTGGTGGGCATCCCGTCGCTACGTCTGCACGGGCTGTACCTGGCGATCACCACATTGGCGTTCAGTCACATAGTGAGCGCCTCCATACTCGCTGGCGGTAAATTCACAGGCGCGGGCCGCGGAATTACGATTGCTCGCCCAAAGATGTTGGGCGTCGACTTGTCAAGTGACCGGATGTTTTATTGGTTTTGCCTGGTCATGTGTATCCTGGCCGTTCTGGTAACGCTTAACTTCCGGCGCTCCTACATTGGCCGGGCGCTGGTCGCCATACGGGATAACGACATCGCTGCGCGCACGATGGGCATCAACCTGGTGCGCTTTAAGTTGCTAGCGTTTCTGGTGAGTGCCGCACTCACCGGCGTTGCGGGCGCGATGATGGGCATGTACCTGAGCATTGTCAGTGTCGAAAGCTTTCCCTTCCTGCTTTCCATAGAAGCGCTGGCTATCGTGATAGTCGGCGGGCTGGGGTCGGTGCTGGGCGCCGCGTTGGGAACCGTCTTTATCGTGACGCTGCCCGAAGTGTTCAGCATGCTGGTTTCCTTGCTCGGCGGCCGGCTGCAGAACCTGATGACCACCAGCGCGCACGAGATCAAGAGCGTGCTTTACGGGCTGGCCATCATTGGTTTCCTGCGTTTTGACCCGCGAGGCTTGCGCGGCATCTGGCACGACCTGCGCCACACCTGGGTCCAGTGGCCACTGCGCTACTAAAACTTATCTTCACATCAACGATTTTTAACGATGGCGGGTGCCATTATCACAAGGAGCTAGCATGAACCGGAGACTTTCCAAACTTGCCCTGGTAAGCCTGTTGACCGCCTGCGCTTTCGGGCGCGCAGTTGCACAGCAGGGTGTTACGGACACAGAAATCGTCATTGGCGACATCCTGCCGCTGACTGGCCCGCCGGCGTTGCTCGGTGTCGCACACAACCTTGGCGTGAAAGCCGCAGTAGCCGAAGTGAACGCTGCGGGCGGTATTAACGGCCGCAAGGTCCGCTTGATCTCCGAGGACGATGGCTACGTTCCTTCCCGTACTGTCCAAGGTGTGCGTAAGCTCATCACCAGCGATAAGGTCTTCGCGTTAACGTCTATCTCGGGTACGGCCCAAGCGGAGGCAGCGATGCCAATAATTAAGCAGTCGGGAATTCCCGCCATGGCACCGATCACGACCTATGAGGGTCTCTACAACCCGGTCATCAAGAACGTCTTCGCAGTCGGTTACGACATGGCGAACGCCGTTGAAGAGCTCGTGTCGATGATGGCTGACCGCTACCCTGGCAAGAAGTGGGCGCTGATCTCGCAGGATGATGACTACGGCGAGAACGTTCGCACGGGCTTTCAACGCGCCGCCAAAGCCAAGAATCTTCAGATCACGTCGACGCAGATCTACAAAAAGGGCCAGGTCGACTTCTCATCTGAAATCCTGAAGGTCAAGCAGGCTGGCGCCGAAGTGCTGTTGGCCGGCGGCGTCCTTGGCGAGAACGTTGCAATGACCAAGGAGCTGGAGCGCATCGGCCACAAAATTCCCGTGGGCGTGACCTACGTGTCTCGTGTGTCCGCCAGCGTCAGGCTAATGGGCACGGCAGGTGAGAATGTCTACACCGTTGACTACGTTTACCTTGAAAGCTCACCGCAGGGCAAGGCCTTCACGGACAAGCTGGCTAAGCATCTGACCGCCGAGGAAATGCCGAGGGTCAACCGCTACACCTACACCGGCTATGCCGCGACGCGCGCCTTGTTCGAGGCCATGGGCAAGTGCGGCAAGGCACTGACCTGGGACTGCGCGAACAATGAGTTGGCCAAAGTGCGCAATCTTGACACCGGCGTGATGACGCCCGTGTCCTTTAGCGCGACAAACCATCTCGCCGCGCCCAAGCTGTTCCTGCTCAAGGCCGACCCGGCAGCGGTAACCTACAAGCCCGTGCAGTAATTACGACTTTTCGGCCATGAAGCCCTTAAGGAACAGCCGCGACATGCGGTCGCACAGTTCCTGGGGCTTCATGGTGCCGCTGGTGCGAAACCACATGTCGGTCCAGTTGAGCATGCCGATAAGCATCATGGTGTAGGGCTTGTACACCTGCGCAGGCAGCCCCGGGTTGAGTTGTTGCAACAACTCAGACACCCGTTCAGTTAACTTTCGCTGCAATTCGATCAGAGGCGCCTGTTTGGGCTTGGGGAGGTATTTGACGTCCTGCATCGCAATCATGTGGCGCCGCCGTGACTGAGCAGATTTCTGCGTGTAAGTCTCCACCATCAACAGTAACCGGTCGGTTGGGGAGTCGGTGCCCGCGATTGCTTTTTCGACGTCCTGAACGACACGCTCAAGATGCTCCATCAGCATTGCAAATAGCAGGTCGTCCTTTGTCGGAAAGTAGTGATACAGCATCGACTTCGTTGCGCCGCATGCCGATGCTATGTCCTGCATCTTGGCGGATGGGTAGCCTTCCTTGGCAAAGAGTGCAGCGGCGCAGTCCATGATGGACTGGCTTTTGGATTCGTAGTCGTCTGAACGTACGCGGGGCATAGCTTTTCCTATGATTGAGAGTGTATCAATGCCCTTGCTGGGACCTGGCGGCACGTATACAATTAATAAACCGACGCGCCGGACTATATATAAAACCCGTTGCCTTTCATTGACCCACATCAACCCACCGCTATCCATGACCGAATTCGAATTCAGCGAACCCGACATTCTGGGTGACGACCTGCGCATGGTGCGCCAGCAGGTGCGCCGCTTCGTCAACGAAAAGATCATTCCCCATGGGGACGCCTGGGAGGCCTCGGGCGAGATTCCGCGCGAGCTTTTCCGCGAGCTGGGAGCCATTGGCTTTCTTGGCATGCGCCACCCGGTGGAATACGGCGGGGGTGGCCTGGGCGTGATGTCGTCCGTGGTGCTGGGCGAGGAACTCGCGCGCTCGGGCTTCGGCGGCGTGGCGTCCGCGCTGACCGTGCACAGCGACATGTCGGTCTCGCACATCGCCCACCGCGGCACCCATGAACAAAAGCAGAAGTACCTGCCCGACGCCTGTGCGGGTGTGAAAGTGGGCGCCATTTGCGTCACGGAGCCGCATGCTGGCTCTGACGTTGCTGGACTGAAGACCCGTGCCGTCAAAACAGCCGATGGCTGGATCCTTAACGGCTCCAAGACCTATATCACCAACGGGGTGTATGGCGACATTTACATCATCGCTGCCCGCACCGATCCTGAAGCCAAGGGCAGCCGCGGCATTTCGCTGTTCATCGTCGAAAAGGGCAATCCAGGCCTGAAGGTCGCGCGCAAGTTTGAAAAGCACGGCTGGCGTTCGTCAGACACGGCCGAGTTGTTCCTGGACGACCTGAAGGTGCCGCATGACGCCTTGCTGGGAGAAGAGGGTAAAGGCTTCTACTACATCATGAGCACCTTCCAAGACGAGCGCTTAGTGGTGGGTGCACTGGTGTCTGGCGCCAGCGCCAGGGCGATAGAGTTGACCGTTGACTACATGCGCAGCCGTCAGGCCTTTGGGAAATCGCTGTGGGACCAGCCGGTGGTGCGCAACAAGATTGCCTGGATTGCAGCCAAGGCGGCCGCGGTACGCGCGCTGACCTACCAATGCGCTCAGATGATTGACGAGGGCAAGGACACGGTCCGTGAAGTCTCCATGCTCAAGGCATTTGGCGCCGAGACGCTCCAGGAAGTGGTGCACACCTGCTTGCAACTGCACGGCGGTACCGGTTACATCATCGGAACGCCAGTTGAGCGCATGGCACGTGATTCGCGCATCCTGACGATTGGAGGCGGTGCTACCGAAGTGATGCTAGAAGAAGTCGCCAAGAGGATGTAAGGCGAACTGCGTGCACCAAAAGGAATTCACCCCGTACGGCTGGCCCGAACCCGGGTCCCTGTACCTTGCTGCTACGCCGTTCCTGGACTTCGATCTGCCAGTGGTTGCGCAGTTTGTGCTCGATGCTGTTGTCGGTGCGAGCACCCAGCGGGAAAAGGCGATCCGCCTGTTTCTGGCTGTGCGCGACCAGGTGCGATATGAGCCCTACAGCCTGCGCCTGACGCCCGAGTGCTTTCGCGCAAGCACTGTGGTGCGCGAGCGAGGATCGTTTTGTATTCCCAAGGCTGTTCTTCTAACGGCGGGGGCGCGGCTCCTGGGCATTCCGGCGGCGCTAGGTCTGTCAGATGTGGTGAACCACTTCAGTACACCCAGATTGCAGCAGGTCATGGGCAATCGAGAAGTCTTCATGCACCATGGTTGGACTGCCATGTACCTGGAAGGCCGATGGGTCAAGGCGGTCCCTGCGTTCAACAAGGAACTGTGCACGCTAATGAGTGTGCCGGCCACCGACTTCGATGGTGAACACGACGCCGTACTGCAGCAGTACAAGGAGGATGGCAGCGTGCACATGGAATACCTGCGGGATCACGGCGTATGGTCCGACGTTCCGTACCTGCGGATAGACGAGGACTGGCGTGGCTACTATCCGCCAAGCTTGTGGAGCCAGGGGCGCAGCCGCATTGAAGTAGAAGGGCTTTGACAGATGCCTGGACCGCTATCGCACCTCACCGTCATCGAACTGGCCGGCATCGGCCCGGGGCCATTTGCCTGTATGTTATTTGCAGATATGGGGGCGAGCGTGATCCGGATCGACCGCCCTCCCACCCCGGCGCGCGGCGGACTGGAGGCACTCATGCGCAACGACAGCGTGGTGGACCGAGGCCGAAAGTCTCTATCGCTGAACATGAAGGACCCTCGCGCTGTAGATGCGGTGCTGCGGTTGGTAGAAACAGCAGACATCTTGGTTGAAGGCTTTCGCCCGGGCGTTGCTGAAAAGCTCGGCCTGGGGCCGACGCAGTGCCATGCCCGCAACCCGAAGCTGGTCTATGGGCGTATGACGGGCTGGGGCCAAACGGGCCCACTGGCCCAGACTGCCGGGCATGACATTAACTATGTGTCGCTTTCAGGTGCTTTGCATGCCATTGGTACAGCAGCGCAGCCGCTGCCTCCATTGAACCTGGTGGGCGACTATGGTGGAGGCGGCATGCTGCTGGCGATGGGCGTGCTGGCAGCCGTAGCCCGAGCACAGCACAGCGGCGAAGGCCAGGTGGTGGATGCTGCCATGACCGACGGCGCAGCGCTGCTGATGTCTGCGCAGTATGGCTTGATGGCAAAGGGCTTATGGAATGACGAGCGCCAGAGCAATTTTCTGGATGGCGCTGCCCATTTTTACGGCACCTATGCGTGTCAGGACGGAAAACACGTTTCCGTTGGCGCGATTGAGCCGCAGTTTTACCAACTTTTGATGGCGCTGTGCGACATCACTGACGACCATTTCCTCAAGCAGTGGGAGCAGGGCGAATGGCCGGCGTTGCGCGTCAAGCTGGCGGACGTCTTCCGCAAGCGCACTCGCGCGCAATGGTGCGAAGTGCTGGAAGGCACAGACGCTTGCTTTGCCCCGGTCTTGTCGATGAACGAAGCCGCGGAGCACCCACACAACACCGCTCGAGGCACTTTTGTTAGCCAAGGTGGGGTGGTACAGCCCGCGCCGGCGCCTCGGTTTGACCGGACGCCTTGCACACTCCCGGCCCAGGCACCGCGCACAGGCGAACACACCACTGAATTACTGGCGAAGGCCGGTTTGACTTCGGGTGAAATCGAAGCGTTGTTAGTTGCCGGTGTGGCCCACCTGGAGGTCGGCGCATGAGCATGGCGCCGCCACCCGCCGCGAGACAGCCCTTGCATTTTCGCCGGATCAGCTGCGAAGGCTTTTTGCGTGACGACGGGCTCATCGAGATTGAAGGCCTGCTGATTGACAAAAAGCCAGTTGCATTGCAGTTGTTGAACAAGGCCTTGGCGGCTGGTGACCCGATCCACCAGATGCGTGTGCGCCTGACGATAGACCGCGAGCGCTGCATCGTGGACGCCAATGCCTGGAGCGAACACACACCCTACCCGGAATGCATGGAGGTGCAAGCCGGCTACCGCAAGCTCATTGGCCTGCGTATCGAACCCGGCTTCACGCGCCAGGTCAAGCGCCTGTTTCGTGGCACGCTGGGTTGCTCGCACATGACGGAGTTGTTGCCCCCCATGGCAAGCACCGCATTCCAAGTGATGTGGGCGGACAGCGACTTCAATACGGTGGATGCACAAGGCAGCCAGCAGCGTACCTCGCCCCTGGGTGGCTGCCATGCGCTGCGCCTGAACGGACACATCGTACGCACCTTCTTTCCCCAGCACCAGAAGGAAGCAACGCCATGAACAAGGCTGCAGTGCTTTATGAAGTCATTGATGGCGTGGCGGTGGTCACGCTCAACGAGAGCGAACGCATGAACCCGCTGTCTGAATCTTTGCAGGCCGGCTTGCTGGACGCGATGGAACGCATCCGTGGCGATACGGCGGTTCGCGCAATGCTTCTCACGGCACACGGGCGTGGTTTCTGTTCGGGCGCGGACCTCAAGGACTTCAGCCTTCGCGCGTCCACCATGCCAGCCGGGCAATCTCTGGGCGGCTATGTGGGTGACATGATGGACGCCACGGGCAATCCCATTGCGTTTGGGCTGACCACGATGCCGGTGCCAGTGGTGTGTGCTGTCAACGGCGCCGCGGCGGGCGGTGGGGTTGGCATTGCGCTGGCAGCTGACGTCGTCATTGCTGCGCAATCCGCCATCTTCTATTTACCCTTTGTCCCTGCCTTAGGAATCGTGCCCGATATGGGTGCTATGTGGGCGTTGCAGCGTAGCGTGGGGCGTGCGCGTGCCGCTGCGCTGGTGTTACTGGGCGAAAAGTTACCTGCGGAAAAGGCCGCGCAGTGGGGAATGATCTTGGCCTGCGTGGCCGACGAGGATTTGCAGACCGAAGCGTTGAAAATCGCAAAGCGCTTGGCTGCGCTGCCTGCCCATGCAATAGCCGAAACCCGCGCTCTGCTGGATGCAGCCGAGAGCAATACCTTATCCCAGCAACTCAAGTTGGAGCGTGAGCGCCAGGCCGTACTGATAGATGGCGATAGTTTTGCCGAAGGGGTACGCGCGTTCGTCGAACGCCGCAAGCCGGTCTTTCGCGGACGTTAGCGCTTGTCCCCCGGAATATCCAACAGCACACGCCCTATCAACTCGCCGCGCTCAACAATGTCGTGCGGGAGGGCAATGTCTTCAAGTGACAGGCCCCTGTTTTTTAACATTGGCTATCACTTTTTCAAAACGAGTTGTGCAGACCATCCATAGATTTTCTTTCATCATTGGGGGTGAGCAATCCGTGGCTTATTCCCAAGGCTTCTCCCGCCTGATCCCGTGTCGCTCATCCGAGATAGGGTCCCAATGCTCTACTTGATTACAGATCAAACACAAGCACCTCCGCCTTGGCGCCCCAGCGCAGGGGGAGCACGGACGTGCCGGCACCGCGTGAGACGAAGAGGTGGCAACTGGGCAGGTCGTAGAAGCCGGCCACAAATCGGCCGCTGCCTGGGGGGGTGAATGGCGCCCAGTTGCCCAAGGCAATTTGGCCGCCGTGGGTGTGGCCGGCCAGGCACAGGCCAAAGTCTTGGCCTGCCATGCGTTGGGTGACTGCGGC